>JAUQPO010000277.1 GCA_030550335.1 Acidobacteriota bacterium | reverse complement strand
GGGCGCGCGCAGCGCGGTCCTTAGCCAGATGTGCTCCAGTGAGGCAACCGTCCAGCCGCACGCGCAGCTTCAGGAAATCCTCGTACCCATCGAATCTGACGCAAGGTCCGGCCTTGACGGGGTGGTTGCCGCTCTCGTCTATCACATCGTAAGGACCACCAGCCAGTCCAGGGACAACTTGCTCAAGCTCGACCAGGTCATCTTGGGTGAAACAGGCCCCCGGGTCGTCCCAGGAAGGATGGCGGTTGGCCCCGAACACGAGCTCAGCGCAAATCCGGCCGACCTCTCCGGCGGCGCGGGCCACGTGCGCGTGGGCTAAGTCGGTGAAGAAATTGACGATCCCGGCCAGCCCGTCGGCCAGATTGGGGTTCTGCGGGCCCTTTTCCTCCAACTCGATCACATCGAGAATCTGTTGCCGGGTCGCCAGTAACCAGCACAGTGCGTCAGCCATTGGGAAGGTGACGCTTTGACGTGCACCTTGGTACAGCTTGGCTCCGTGGGCGTCGGTGGCTTGCTGCAAGTGCTTCAGAGTCCACAACCAGAGTTGCATGGCAGTGGCCAGCGCACAGGCACCGGTACCAGGACGCCGGCTGGCAATCTGACGCATCTGGCGGATCCACTGCTGAAATTCACCCAGAAAAACTTCGTTGGTCATGGTGAGCGAAAGCTGACGACGCTGAACCGCCTCCGGGCCTTCGTAAGTTGCCTCGAGTTGCGCGTCCATCCACTTGTAGCCCAGGAATCCCGGGCAATCTTCGGTGATCCCGTACCCACCCATCAGGCTGACCGCTTCGCGCAGCATGTTCGCGCCGTGCCCAGTGTTCCAGAGCTTCACCGCAGGACAGAACACGTTTGCCAGGGCGTCCAAGCGAATAAAGCGCACGAGCGGGTCGGCCGCCAGCTGCTCATAGCGCTGTCGGTCGCGCTTGGTCTCCGGCATCGCCTCCAGTTCGATCAACTCCAGGGCATCCTGCTGACGTTGACGGAACAAGCGCGCACGGGCGGTGCCTCGCAGACCTTGCTGCTCCAACCACTGGTTCACCTGACGCTCCAACGGGTCCAGCTCATCGAACAGCCTGGCCGCAGCAAAACCCAACGACGCAGCCGCCTCGCCTGTCGCCCATATATCCAAGAGCCGGTGCAAGACGTCCTCACGTTGCTGTAAGCCGAGCTCGTACCGAGGCGAGCCCGGTGGAACCCCTTCGGCTCCCCGGAAGCGCTCACGATGGTAACGGATCAAAGGCTCCACGGCGGAGAGCAACTTGGCGGCCGTCATCAGGCCTACCGTCACACGGGTGCGTTTGAAGACAGCTTCGATGATCTCGCTGTGGTTGTAATTGGGCACGATCACGCCGTCTTCCACGCGGTAGCCGCCGATGATGCGACTGGCCGGGATGCGCAGGTGGAAGATCGGGTCGTTGGTAGCCGAAAGCTGATGCACCAGCTTGCGCGTAGGCGAGCCGCGATCGAAAGTTCCCGGATCGCCTTCTTCCAGGATCACCATGCAACTGCCTTTGATGCGCGGGTCATCAGAGTCCACAGCAGCCGTGACGAAGTTGGCGAAGGCCATGTTGGTAATGAATCTTCCGCGTTTGCGGACCTCCAGAATGGGTTCTTCGCCATCACGCCACTCTGCAATGCGGACTTTACCGCTCAGTAGTCCGGTCTCCACACCCACGTAAGGCAGCGGTTCAGTCAAGCAGAACGCTCCTCTCCACGGCGCCTTACCGGGCCCAGGACCACCCGGAACCGCCAAGCTCATATAACGCCGCTTTTGCTCCTCGGTCCCGCGTTCGTGGATCGGCGCTAAGGCCAGGCCAGTAGCCAAGCTGCAGGTGGCCGCACCGCCGTCGACCCAGGCCAGCTCAAAAGCCATCAACGCCAACGCCATGTTCTTGGGCCCTTCGATGAAGCCCCCGTACTGGGGATCCACGTAAACGGCAGTCAAGCCCGCCGCATCAAGCGCTTCGAGCAACTGAGCTTTTTCCTCGGTCCACTCATGCGTGCGCCGCGCACCCTGGGCAACCAAACGGGCTACCAAGCCGCGAGCCACTTGCCGAGCCGATTGCACCAGCATCTGCAAATCCCACCGGTCGGCGTAACGCCACATGATCTGGCGTACGTCGTCTCCAGGCAAGGTCCGTAGGCTTTCCGCCGCGTCTTTATCGATCCGGCTCGCCATCGTTTTCACCTGATTCTGGACCAGCCAACCGGGAAGCCAGAGGCTGGCCGTTTGGATGCGTGATCAACAGGTCCCATTATCGCAAGCCCTCGGTGAACGACGGTAGGCAGGCATAGGACCACCGACAGCCCGCGGAACCCAACTTCGCCACCTGCTCAACAGAGCCGCGGCCCATGCACTTACCGGCGTGACACGCCGGAAACGTCAGCAGGCGCTAGCCATACAGTTCCAGGGCTTCTGGAAACCCAACCTGCGCCCCGATAAGGTTTTGGGCTTCTAACCGCTTAAGATAGGGTCACCTGAAGGGCATAGGCCCACGCTGCGGGGTCAGACCTTCAAAGGGCTTTTTGAAAGAGTCGGGGTGTGTGGAGCCACGCGGCCGAAGATCCAGCCCCGAAGGCACCGCCGACCGGTTGTTTGGGTGGTCTCCAAATAGCGCGACCGCCTGCACTAACGAATGAAAAAAGACCCGCCCAGCCGGCGCAGAGAGGGGGCGGCCCTGCGCTTCAGGCCGGGCGGGTACAATTCGTGGCTAACAGATCATGGGGCAGCTACCAGCACGCGCTACCCACGGCTCAAACCACGTTAGCCCGTTAGGGTTCGTAGCAAACGACTGACCAAATCAGACAGCCGGGGACTATGCCGCGCCACTGGCGGGCAAAGTTCTGAATATTTTCAACGGCTTAGCGGGAGACCCGACTAGGGATAGGGAACAGGTTGTACTAGGGAGATTGCCGTGATCAATCTTAGCCGCCGGCCAAAACCTGCCACTCCGCCTAGCCACAGCTTGTGCAACCACTTACGGCCTACACGCGCCCGACACACCATCGCGGTTGCTCAATCCCGGCCACTATAAGCGCTTGAGCCGCCAGCGCAATGCACCTCGCGACAGACCTAACAGCCGGGCAGCCTTGGACTTGTTCCCTCCAGCCAGCTCCACAGCCCGCTGGACCAAGACGCGCTCCAACTCAGCTAGGCGAAAGCCCTCGCCCAAGCGCACAACTACTTCATCTGGGCCGTGCACCTGGACCGCTCCCACGCCCAGCCGTGGCACAATCGGCAAATGTTCGGGCCGAATCGTTTGGCCGTCGCAGACGATGGCAGCGCGTTCCAGGGCATTTTGTAGTTCCCGCACGTTGCCTGGCCAGTCGTAGCTCAACAGAACCTCTAAGGCTTCTCGGCTCAGCATCAGCTCCGGCCGCCCCAGCTGCCGACCTACGCGTTTCAAGATCCTTTCAGCTAGTACCGGGATGCACTCTCTGCGCTCCCTCAAGGGCGGCAGATGGATGTGGAACACGTTGAGACGGTAATACAAGTCTTCGCGGAACGTGCCACGAGCCATCTCCCGCTTGAGATCCCGGTTCGTAGCTGCGATGACCCGCACGTCTGCCTGCAACGTCTCCGTCCCGCCGAGCCGCTCAAACGTGCGGTTTTCCAGAACTCGGAGCAGTTTGACTTGTGCGGATGGCGTGAGCTCAGCAACCTCATCCAGGAACAGGACCCCACCCCGAGCTCGTTCGATTTGGCCGGGCTTCCGCCGGTCAGCACCCGTGAATGCGCCCTTCTCATGCCCGAATAGCTCGCTTTCCATGAGCGTCTCCGGGATGGCTCCACAATTGACGGCGATGAACGGGCCGTGACGTCGCGGGCTGGCCGCATGGATGGCCCGCGCCAGCACCTCTTTGCCCGTCCCGGTTTCGCCGGTAATCAACACGGTGGTGTCCGTCGGAGCCACTTGTTTGGCTAACCGCAAGACCTCTAGCATGGCTGGCGAGACCGCCACCAGCTCTTCAAACGAAAACTGCTGGCTCAGCTCGCGGCGTAGCGTCTCTAAAGCTTCAACCGCGGTTTGAAGCTTGCTTTCGGTTTCTCGCAGTCTGTAGGCAACTGCCCACCGGTTCTCCACTACCAACCCAGCCAGGCGTGCCAAGCGCTCCGTCAACTCGAGCTCGTCGGGATGGGGAGGGGAATCAGAAGAAAATCCCAGCACTACGGCCAATACCTGATCTGCCGCACCGGTGGCCGGATAAGCCCACGCGGAGCGAATGCCGTGAGTTTCGAATGCTTGACGCAGCTCCAACCAGCGCGCATCGGTTTGGGCCGAGGGTGTCACAATCGGCTTCCCTAAGCCAATCGCAGCCTCGACAAGCGCCAGGGGCGCCTTCCGGCGCCGCAGCTCCGCACTCAGCAGGTCAGGAAAGCCTTCAGGCAAAGCGAGATGGAGGGGAGCGTCGGGTTCCTCGCGGAAATAGATACCGTACTGTGCCCCTCGAGCAGCTTGTGAACCGGCGCGAGCGACCATCGCCAACACGCTTTCCAAGGGCTCGCCTCGCGCCATGCCCTCGAGGGCGAGGTTTTCCGCAGCCCAAGCCGCCTGGGCCCGCCGCAGCTCTGTGATGTCCTGGCCAACGGCAACGATCCCGATGACACGCCCACTAGAATCGGTCAGAGGAGCCGCGTTCCAACTCAACGTGCGCAACTCACCACTGCGAACGCGGACAGGATTGACATGACCCCAGGTGCGCTCACCGCGCAGCACGCGCTGGATATCCGCACTTACGCCCTCGCGGTAGTTCTCCGGCAAAAACAATTCCAAGTAGTTCTTCCCCGCCACCTCTTCAGCCGTGTATCCGAAGATATGTTGAGCTCCTTCGTTCCAATAAAGGATCCGGTAGTCTGGGGAAAGACAGATCACCGCGCTCGCCGCGGTCTCCACCATGGCGCGGAATTGGGCATCGGTAAAGGACAA
>JAUQPO010000276.1 GCA_030550335.1 Acidobacteriota bacterium | reverse complement strand
CGGCCTGGGTGACCATCTGTCCGGCGTGTCTGCCAGGACGCGAGGCTCGTTCCAGCGAGCCGCCGTGCGGAAGTGTGGAGGAATTGATCTCTCGAGCTGGAGAGGCTTTAGTTCGGTATGTTGAGCAACCCTACGCCCTTTACGGACACAGTATGGGCGCGCTCCTAGCGTTCGAGCTTTGCCGCTGGCTTCGACGCCAGGGTCGGCCACTGCCGCTCGCTTTGCTCGTTTCGGGTGCCAGAGCTCCCCAGCTTCGCCGGAAGCCTCTGCCCGAGATCGTGCCGAGCGACGAGGAATTGCTCCAAGAGCTCCGCGATTTGGGTCACTTGCCGAAGGAGCTCGACAGCGAGCCCGATCTGGCCAAGTATTATCTCCCGATTTTGCGGGCCGACACGACGCTGGCACGGCGGTATGTTTACCGGGATGAGGAGCCGCTGGATATTCCCATATGCGCATACACCGGCCGGGACGACACTCGGCTCCCCGTCGAGGTTGTTCAGGGTTGGAGTGAGCAGACGACGGCTTCGTTCCGGCTAGCCGTTCTGCCGGGAGGGCATTTCTTCATCCAGGAGTACCGGTCAGAGTTTCTGGAACGGTTATTTTCGGACCTCGGGGAGATTTGGCGCGCCAGACCGGAGTCCAGTTAGTCACGATCGTGTGCGGGCCGGGACTCTACGGTATGGGCCTCGCCAAGCCGAACTGTGGGAGACTACCATAGGACGTGTGACATAGCGACCTGTACGGGAGACGGCAGGATGTGGGGAGGGCGGCCTGATCCAGATAGCTCATCCGCAGCTAGTCCCAGCGTAGCCCGCGCCAGCGAACTAGCCCGCGAAGGCATCCCTTTTTCGACCTTACCTGCTTCGGGTAACCGGGCAACTGGTGCCTCGATTGGGAAGTCCATCGTTGTCAAGGGCCAGATCTTTGGCCGCGAGGATTTGTTCATTGATGGAGAGATCGAAGGCACCGTCGAGGTGATGGATCATCGTTTGACCATTGGGCCGAACGGGAGGCTGAAGGCTTCGGTGAAAGCCCGGGAGGTGGTCATCGAGGGGACGGTGCACGGCAATGTCCATGCGAGCGAGCGCGTGGCTTTGGCGCGCACGGCCAAGGTGGTCGGCGATATCCGCACACAGAGGATCGTGATGGAAGCGGGGGCATTCTTGCGTGGCAAGGTGGACACGGGGGCAGAGGAAGCGCGTCCGGAAGAGGGCACAGTTCGGAGCCCGGCAAATTCGCAGGGTGCTACGGGCTCTGCGGTGTGAGAACACGCTGGTCTGTGCGCGACGGTCCGCGGGAGGTTCTTGGGCGTGTGGTGGCGCAAGCCCAAGCAGCAGGGCGGCTCTGGCCCGGTGGGGCGTCCAGCTAGTGAGGCGAGCGCTCCGTCACCACGGCTGCGTCACAGTGAAGCTTTGCGCTATTTCTTGGAGTGCCTGGGTGCTCGGCCCGGTCTGACGATCGTTGACTTCGGTGCTGTGTCGCAGGCGAACATCTCAGCCATCACCAGCTTAGGACACCGGATTTACGCCGAAGACCTGTTGCGCAGCGTCGCTCAGGTGACGCATCCGGAAGACCCGCCAGGTGGGCCTATGGATGCCCGGCGGGTCGGTGCGATTGTGGACAACGCTTTGCCCTTCGAGGACGGCACGGTGCATGGAGTGCTGGCCTGGGACGTGTTGCAGTTCGTCTCAGTCCCATTGCTTGAGTCACTATTGAGGCGTCTGGTCGGGGTGCTGGTGCCGGGGGCCCCGTTGCTCGCTTACTTTGACGCGGCGGGCAAACCTGGTCGGGTGACTGTGTGGAGCTTTCAAATCGTTGACCGGTCGACGCTACGCCTGACGCCGAGGGCCGAGCGAGAGCTGGTGAGCGTGTTCAACACTCGCGCCATTGAGCGGTTGTTCAGTAGTTTCCGGTCGGTGAAGTTCTTCCTGAGCGCTGGGGAGTTCCGGGAGGTCGTCGTGACTCGCTGATCAGCTCAGGCGGGCACGTACGCGCTCGGCCAGTTGTTTGCCATCAACGAATTTCCCTGCGAGCTTCTCGCGGCACAGCTTCATGACCTGGCCCATGTGTTGCGGGCCCGTAGCCCCAACTTCCTGGATTGCCGAGGCGATGACAGCTTCGAGCTCTTCTTCAGTAGGCGCCTGCGGCAGGTAAGACTCAACAATAGCCAGCTCAGCCTGTTCTCGCGCCGCGAGGTCGGGGCGCCCCCCTTTCTGGTAGGCTTCGATAGCCTCGCGGCGTTGCTTGATCAGGGAGCTCAACACGCGCACTTCGGCCTCAGCGTCCAGGGGCTTGGCGGTATCGACCTCGTGCTTTTTCAAGGCGGCCTTGATCATTCGAAGCGTGGCCAGCCGGAGCTCGTCCTTGGCCTTCATGGCCGCCATCAAGTCTTGCTGAATGCGCTCGAGCAGTGCCATCGCCTCTGGTATTCTAGTGGATTCAAAGGCGCCATGCATATTCGGAAGATTCGTCTACTGACGCCGGGGCCGACCCCGCTCTATCCGCCGGCGCTCCACGCCATGATGGGCGCCGACATTCATCACCGGACGCAAGAGTTTGTACGCGTCTACAAGGCGATCATTGCCGATCTGAAGGAAGTCTTAGGCACCAGTTACGATGTCATACCTCTGGCCTGCTCTGGGACCGGCGCTATGGAAGCTGCCGTGTCGAACTTTTTCCGACGCGGCGATCGAGTCATTGTGTGTTCGGCGGGCAAATTTGGCGAGCGCTGGGTACAGATCGCGCAGGCGTTTGGCCTCGAGCCCATTGTGCTAGAGGCAGAGTACGGTGAGCCCGTGCCCGCTGAGGCAGTGATCGAAAAGCTGTCTTCGACGCCCGGTGTTCGGGGCGTCTTCATTCAGGCGTGCGAGACCTCGACGGGTGTCGAGCATGATGTGGAGACCATCGGCAAAGCCGTGGCGCAAACCGAGGCGATCTTCGTGGTAGATGCGATCACGGGCTTTGGCACGATGCCGCTGGATATCGAGGGCTGGGGCTTGGACATCGTAGTAGGAGGTTCGCAGAAGGCCTTCATGATCCCGCCCGGTCTGGCGTTTCTAACGGTGAGTCCGAAGGCCTGGAAGCATGAAGAATCCTCCGACTTGCCGCATTACTACTTCAGCATTCGCAAGGAAGCAAAGAACGCGCTGGAGGGGCAATCGAACTGGACCCCATCGGTGGCCTTGCTACTGGCGCTTCACGCCGCCTTACAGTATTTGAAGCAGGTGGGCATGGCTAAACTGATCGAGAACGCCCGCCTACTGGCACAGGCGACACGAGAAGCGGTGCAGGCCTTGGGATTGGAGGTCTTCGCCCGCAAGTCGCCCAGCGCGGCCGTTACTGCGGTAAAGGCGCCAGCTGGTATGGATTCAGGAGTGATCGTGAAGGGGTTCCGGGATCGTTTCGGCTCGATCATCGCCAACGGCCAGGGTTCGATGAAGGGCAAGATCTTCCGGATTGCGCACTTGGGGTATTTCGACTTCCCGGACCTGTTCGCCGTGATTGCGGAGCTGGAACTGTTGCTGGCCGAGCAAGGCTTGCCGGTGGAATTTGGCAGGGGTGTGGCGGCGGCGCAGCACGTGTACGCGAAAGCTGCATTGCAGAAAGCTGCAGTCGCTCACTAACGACGGCTCGGCGTTCTCAGGAGGCTCCATGGCAAAGATTCTGGTTGCGGACAAACTGTCGGATGCGGCCATTGAAATGCTCCGCGCGCAGCCCGACGTTGAGCTGATCTTGTCGGATCCCAAGGAGTTTTACCAACACTTGGGTGAAGCTGAGGCTTTGCTGGTCCGGAGCGCCGCGAAAGTGACACGGGAAGTCATCGAGCAAGCGCCGAAACTGCGCGTAATCGGCCGGGCCGGAATCGGTGTGGACAACATCGATCTGGAGGCTGCCACCGAGCGGGGCATCCTGGTCATGAACACGCCCGGAGGGAACGCGGTAGCTGTAGCCGAGCACACGCTCGCCCTTATGCTCGCCCTGGCGCGACAGATCCCTGCTGCGGATGCGTCCACTAAGAGCGGCAAGTGGGAGAAGAAGCGCTTCATGGGGACCGAGCTTCGGGGCAAGACGTTGGGCGTAATCGGGTTGGGCAGCATCGGTCGTGAGGTAGTGCGGCGAGCCCGAGCTTTCGAGATGCGGGTGATCGCTACGGACCCGTACGTGAGCCCGCAGTGGGCTCGGGATTTAAACGTGCAGCTGGTTGAGCTGGATCAACTACTGGCCGAAAGTGACTACATTTCGCTGCACGTCGCGCTGACGCCCGAGACCCGCAACATGATCTCCCGGGAGCAGTTCGCGCGCATGAAGGACGGGGTACGCATTATCAACTGTGCGCGCGGCGGCATCATCGACGAGGAAGCCCTTTACGAGGCTTTATGCAGCGGTAAAGTGGCTGGGGCGGGTCTGGATGTGTTCGCGAAAGAACCGCCGGAGGGTAGCCCGCTGTTGACGTTGGACAATGTGATCGCCACTCCCCACATCGGTGGTTCCACGGGCGAGGCGCAGGAAATCGTGGGCCTCACGATCGCGGAACAGGTCCTGGAATTCCTGCGCACGGGGGCAGCGATCAATGCAGTGAATATGCCAGCGGTTTCCCCGGAGGAGTACCGGCGAGTAGCTCCGTTTGTGGACTTGGCGCAGCGATTGGGGATGTTCGCCGCTCAAGTGGCGACAGGAAATCCGGAGACGGTGCGGTTGGTGTACGTGGGCAGCATCGCATCCAACGGCACGCATCTGATCCGGAATGGCGGGCTCGCAGGCGTGCTGAACCGGTTTTTGTCCCAGCGGGTCAACGTGGTCAACGCCATGCAAGTCGCGCGCCAGCGCGGACTGAACGTGGCGGAGCGGCACGAGCAGCGGGCGGATTTCCCTGAGTCGATCCGGCTGGAGTTGGACACGGATCGAGGCAGTACGTCGGTTACTGGCGCTGTA
>JAUQPO010000275.1 GCA_030550335.1 Acidobacteriota bacterium | reverse complement strand
CCCACGGCGCCAAAAGCATTTTTCCTGCCCTTCCACAACAGCTCGCGCTCGTGGGCGTTACGTGCCCACCGGAACTCCCGCGCACCGCACTGCCAGCAGACTTGTTCAATTTGCCGCATCTGCTCGGCGATAGCCTCGCCGAGTCCCTCGAGCTCGATTAAAAGTACCGCCTCGGCATCCATGGGGTAGCCTGCTCCAGTGGCTTGTTCGACCATGCGAAGCATGACTCCATCCAGCATCTCCAAGGCCACTGGAGTGATGCCGCGGGCGGTGATTTCCGAGACCGTCCGGCCACAGTCTTCCGCCGAATCGTAGATCGCCAGTGCAGTCTCGGCTGCCTCTGGCCGACGCATGAGTCGCAGCACTGCCTTGGTCACCAAAGCGAGTGTGCCTTCGGAGCCTACTATAAGGCCGGTCAAATCGTAGCCGGGCAAGTCGACCTCCTTACCACCAGTCGTCACCACGGTCCCGTCGGCCAACACCAGTTCGAGTCCCAGCACGTGGTTCGCCGTCACACCGTAGGCCAGCGTGTGGGGCCCTGCAGCGTTCTCGGCGATGTTGCCGCCGATGGTGCAGGAGCGTTGGCTGGACGGGTCGGGCGCATAGAAATACCCCGCATCGGCCACGGCCAGGGTCACGTCTAGGTTCAGCACACCCGGCTCGACCACGACCCGCTCGTTGTCCAGGTCCAGCTCCAGAATCCGATTCATGCGGGTGAACACGATCACCCAACCCCCGTAGCGAGGCACCGAGCCGCCACTCAGTCCCGTCCCCGATCCGCGGCCCACCAACGGTATGCCGAGCTCAGCCGCTAGCCGCACGATCGCTACAACTTCCTCGGTCGAACGGGGAAACAGCACTGCGTCCGGCCGTGCGCGGTCCACCGAACCGTCGTATTCGTAAACCACCACCTCGCCCGGGTCATCGACCACCCCCTCTGGGCCTAACCACCCTACCAGCCGCTCTCGAACTGCCCGCGGTAGCATCGAAGCTTCGCCTACAACAGGGATCGTACGTATTCCAGCATCCTCGGGTCCATCCAATCAGCCGCACCGACGATCTTTTGAACCACCCGCCCTTGACGATCGATCAAGTACGTTTCCGGGTAGCGAAACGTCCCGAAACGGGAGCTAAGTCGAGATTCTGGATCGCGAGCCGTCAGGAAACTCAGTTTGAATCGCCGAATCAACTCGCGGTAGGCCTCCTCATCCTCGTCGACGCTCACGCCCAGCACAACCACACCCTCGCTTTTCAGCTGCTGGTGGAATCGTTCGAGTGACGGCATCTCAGCTAGGCACGGCGGACACCAGCTCGCCCAGAAATTCAACACGAGTAGCTTCCCACCGAAATGGTCCCGCGTGATCGTCAAGCCGTTGTCAGTGCGGATGTGGAATTCCGGAGCCAGGTCACCCACTCCGACTACGCGCAAGCGCAGCGCATCAGCTACGACCAGGACCAACCCCACCGCACTGGCCAAAATCCCAGCGAATAATAGGCGATCGAGCCTTGAGGCCAGCATGAGTAGCGCTTTCTTTCAGCCTAGCTGAATCCGATTCCCTCCGCGTGCCCACCTCATCTATAAAGAATGAGGATGCGGATTACGCGGCGGGTGGAATTCGCGGCCTCGCACGTTTGCCGGTTGGCCCATCTGTCGGACGAAGAAAATGAAAGGCTCTACGGAGAGGACGCTCGCCCTCACGGGCATGGGCACAATTTTGTGGTCGAAGTGACTCTGGAGGGCCAGCCAGATCCGGTCACCGGTATGGTCTTTGATCTGAAAGCGCTGAAGCGTTTGTTGGACCAAGAAGTGGTGGAGCCTTTCGACCACCGCCATTTGAACCTCGAGGTTCCACCGTTTGACCGGCTGGTGCCGACTCCGGAAAATATCGCCATAGTGATCTGGCAACGCCTGGAGCCTCATTTCCGCAATGGCCAACCCAAGCTCACTGCCGTGCGCGTATACGAAACCGACGATTGCTACGTGGAGTACCGAGGCCAATGAGCACGATCGAGCTGACCCGGCGCTACCAATTTTCAGCCTCCCACCGGCTGCATGCCCAGCAGCTATCAGCCGAGGAAAACCGGCGCATCTATGGCAAATGCAACAACCCCATGGGCCATGGTCATAATTACTGGCTCGAGGTCACCGTCAGCGGACCCGTGGATCCCCAGACTGGGCGAGCGATTTCGCCATCAATGCTGGACCGGCTGGTGGAAGCCACTATCCTCCGCGAGCTCGCCTATAGCAATCTGAACGAGGTGGTGGAGCACTTCGCTTTCCAACCCCCCACTACTGAAAACCTGGCGCTTGTCATCCAACAACGACTGCTCGAACGCTGGCCACAGTGGTTCAGCGGAGAAATCCGCCTCGTGCGGATTCGATTAGAAGAGACACGACGCAATATTATTGAATCGGAGCCCTGAACGCGCATGAAGCCTACAGACCTTGCCGTGGAATGGACCGAAGAAGTCCAAACCCCTGGAACGATCGCGCCTTTGATTGAACGTCTGCTGGAGGAGCTCGGGGAAGACCCCAAACGCGATGGTTTGGTGAAGACGCCTGCCCGCGTCGAAGCAGCTCTCCGGTATCTGACCAGCGGATACTCGATGAAGCTCGAGGAGATCGTTAACGGGGCGCTATTCGACGTACGGTACGACGAGATGGTGATCGTTCGGGACATCGAGTTTTTCAGCCTCTGCGAACATCACCTACTGCCCTTCTTCGGGAAGGTTCACGTGGCTTACATCCCTAAACACAAGGTCATCGGCTTGAGTAAGATCGCCCGGATCGTGGACATGTACGCGCGTAGGCTCCAAGTGCAGGAGCGCATGACCCAGCAGATCGCTGAGACGCTGCAGCAAATTCTGAACCCGCGGGGTGTGGGTGTCATCTGCGAAGCCCGTCACTTCTGCATGATGATGCGCGGGGTCGAAAAACAACACTCCGGTGCTGTCACCAGCGCTATGCTCGGCGCATTCCGCGAGCGGCAAGAGACCCGAGAGGAGTTCCTCTCCCTAGTCGGCCACCATTCGGTCCAGTTTTAACCAGCGGGCCCAGCGGGAACCCACGTACGCATCCCACCCACCGCCGTTGCACGCCCATCTAGTCGGGAACAACCGGCAGCCCCCTAAAGCGAACCGAGACCCGTCCACCACAAGGGCTGGCCGGATAGAGAACCACTAAACGGCAAATCAGCCTTGAGTTAGCTGTCAGCTACTGGCAAGTAAAGGGATTGCGGCAGGGGAAGTGGTGCGGACGAGAGGACTTGAACCTCCACGGGCCGAAGCCCACATGGACCTGAACCATGCGCGTCTGCCAATTCCGCCACGTCCGCACCGGCAAGCGCTTCATTCATTATTGTGCGGCTACCCGTCGGCGCTGTCAACAGGGCACGCCGCGTGCCCACACGCCCAGCCTGCCAGCTTCTAACGCAACTCTTCCCGTGCGCAAGCGCGACGAGTAGCGGTAGCCAGGAGTACCGCACGCTACATCGCTAAGGCGGTGCGTTCGCCAAGATCGGTTGCAGCTGGACGGCCGGGCGGAGGACCCCAACTCCCTCTCCTATCCTCCGCCTCCCAGACTCGCTCTACCCAAATCCAGCAGTCCGGTGCCCCTTTTGAGACTTAGCCAGAACCAGTTCTGGGGCCCTCTCGTCCGAACCAACCTGTTGACTGGGCCGTTTCAGCATGCGGCGAACCCGACCAGGGCAGCCCCACCGCCTTGCCATGCCTCCGCCGCCGATTGCCAGGATGCGAAAAACGTTAAAAACGTTGGGACGCCGCGTCGGCTCCGGGAAGCCGCCACCTCATCAACGCAACCCCCGCTGCCCCCACATTCGTAAGGCGTGCGCCAAGGGGGTTTCTGTCCAGGCGCGCCTGTTCGGCAATGCGCCAGGCCCAACGGCGCCCCCACCGTGTTCGCTGTCTTAGGATGAGTCACTGGAGCAGGAGGAGTGGCCAACGTGGATGCGATTGAGGCGTTGAAAACTCGTAGGAGCGTGCGAGTCTACCAGCAGAGAGACGTTCCCAAACAGCTCCTTGAGCAGATTGTCGATTGCGCCCGGCTGGCTCCGACAGCCTTGAACTTACAACCGTGGGAGTTCGTCGTGGTGACTGACAAAGCAATGCTGCGCGACATCGCCCGGGCTACCGACCACGGGCGATTCATCGAAGACGCAGCGGCATGTATCATCGTTCTCTGCCGGAACACGAAATACTACCTCGAAGATGGTAGCGCGGCCACTCAGAACATTCTGCTGGCTGCGCATGCCCTTGGTTTGGGAGCTTGCTGGGTCGCCGGCGACAAGAAGCCCTATGCCGAGACCATCCGGCGCATGGTGGGCGCGCCCGATGGATACCGCCTGGTAAGCCTGGTGCCAGTGGGCTATCCGGCTGAGCGCCCCACTAAACCTAAGCGACCACTGGCCGAGGTACTCCATTGGGAAAGATTCTGAGATTCTGACCCTGCGGCGCCATTCGCAGCCACCGTTCGCGCAAGATAGTCTTGGTTCGTCGCCTTAGAAAATCGGTCCTGTGAGCCTGGCTTTGTGCGGTTTCCTCTGGTACAGCTAGCCCTACACGCCCTATGGCGGCTTAGCTACGCTTAAGAACTCCGGCCTGCTGGTTCTGGTAGTACCCAGCTGCGGCACGAGCGATCCACTCACCTCGAACTCTGTCGATCGAGTGCCGTCGCACGCCCGCAGCACAGGCCATAAGCCGCACCTATAGGCTTCGGTCACATAAAGATTTCCCTTCCCAGACGGGACCTCAAGACAGCTCCCCGAAGAGTCACTTGGGATCGCAACACCCCCCTTCCGCTTGCCGGGGCATGGGTGGTGATGCCTCCTATCGGCCTTCCACCCCAGTTGATCCTCCTGCCCACGACTAGATCCTTCCCGCTCCGCCACTACCCAACTGTAGGGGCCCAGAAACC
>JAUQPO010000274.1 GCA_030550335.1 Acidobacteriota bacterium | reverse complement strand
TTGCTCACATCCAAGTCCGATTGGGCCCATACCGGGTCGGCCCTCATGGGTTGCTCCAACCATTGGCCGACGTCATCAAGCTTCTCACCAAGGAAGGGTTCATTCCCGCCGGCGTGAGCCGGTTCACCTATCTTTTAGCCCCGTTCATCGCAGTCTCATTGGCCCTGTTGCCCTTTGCGGTGATTCCATTCGGGCCGGAGATTGAGGTTCGAGGCAGCCGGACGTGGCTCCAGTTGACGGATCTCAACATTGGCGTGCTGTTTCTGCTGGCAGTTTCGTCCATGAGCGTTTACGCCATCACCCTGGCCGGCTGGTCCTCTAACAGCAAGTACGCGTTGCTCGGTTCGCTTCGCTCGGCGGCCCAAATGATCAGTTACGAGCTGCCAATGGCGGTCGCGCTGGCATCCGGATTGTTGCTGGCCGAGACATTGAGCCTACGGGCCATTGTGGAGAACCAGCAAGGCTTTTACTTAGGATTTCTGCCGCGCTGGCATGTTTTTCAGCTCCCGGCGCCGCAGGCCATCGCATTGATCATCTTTTTGATCGCCGCTTTCGCCGAGACCAACCGCATCCCGTTCGACTTGCCTGAGGCCGAAAACGAACTCGTCGCCGGGTATCACACCGAATATAGCAGTCTCACGTTCGCCGCATTCTTCATGGCCGAGTACGCCAACATGATCACCGCGTCGGCCGTCACCACGACGGTCTTTTTGGGTGGCTGGCTACCTGCCATACCGGAGCAGTGGGGAGGGCGGTATGTCCCGGCGGTCGCGTTGGGCTTGGCGACGCTGGTGGCTACGAGGCGGGCTTTGCGTCCAGCGAGGGTCCGCGATCGGAAGAGCCTGCCCTGGGTGGCGGCTACGCTGGCAGTGATGACCGGCCTGTTCTTGCACCCAGTGGTGCAGACTTATCTGCTGCCCCTGTTTTGGTTTACGTTGAAAACCAGCGCGATCCTGTTGCTCTACATCTGGGTGCGCGGAACATTGCCACGGTTCCGCTACGATCAGTTGATGCGCTTCACCTGGAAATTCCTTTTCCCGGTAGCGGTGGCGCATCTATTCGCCACCGCTGCGCTGGTGGTGGCTTTCAAGAGATAGGTCATGGACGCCATACTGTTCTTGGTCTTTGCCTTTATCGCTGTAGCGTGTGGCATTAACGTTGTGCTCCAGCGCCACCCGATCAATAGTGCTCTGTCGCTGATTGGCGTGATGGGCTCCTTGGCGGTCCTGTACTTGCTACTCGGCGGGGAATTCATTGCGGCCGCTCAGATCATCGTATACGCGGGCGCGGTGATGGTTTTATTCCTATTCGTCATCATGCTGTTGAATGCCGGGCGAGAGCGGACGCAGACAGTCCCGTGGGTGGTGCGGCTACTGGGGCCACCGGCGCTGATTTTGTTCGTGAGCGCACTGGGCGTCATTGCCTATCGCCTGTTGCCCTATCGGGATTTGGTTCGCTTTGGTGGGTTCACGCGGGGAGGCGCTGCCGACGTAGGCCGGCCACTGTTGACTACCTATGTACTGCCGTTTGAGGTGACGACGGTGGCGATCCTGGTGGCGATCGTTGGGGCGGTCTTGCTCGCGAGAAAGGAGGGCGGTGAATGAACGGCGTGCCGTTGGCCTGGTACCTGACGCTGAGCGTGATTCTGTTCTCGCTGGGCGCTGCAGGTTTCCTGATCCGCCGCAGCCTGCTGACGATGTTGATGTGCGTCGAGTTGATGCTGAACGCAGTGAATCTGAGCTTCGTGGCGTTCGCCTACCGTCTCCAGCAGGTCGATGGGCACATCTTCGCGTTCTTTGTCATGGTAATCGCGGCGGCGGAAGCAGCCGTGGGTCTGGCGATCGTGCTGGCGTTATTCCGCTATCGGGCTGCAGTGGAAGCAGACGAAGTGGGTATGTTGAGGCTGTGAGATGGACGGGCTTTTGTGGCTGATCCCTGCGTTCCCTTTGACTGGGTTCCTGCTGAATGGGACCCTTGGCAGGCGCGTTGGCAAGAGCTGGGTCAACGTCATCGCCATTGGCTCGGTGGCGCTGTCGTTGCTTTGGGTCCTAAAAACGCTCGCTGGCCTCTGGCCTTTGGATGCCGCCCACATCGAGCGGTACTTCGTTTGGATTGAGAGCGACATCTTGACGGTTCCGGTGGAACTGGCGGTTGACCGGCTCTCGGCCGTGATGCTGCTGGTGGTCACCGGGGTGGGGCTGCTGATTCACATCTATTCGATCGGCTACATGGCCCATGAGGGCGGCTATTACCGCTTTTTCGCCTTCCTCAACCTGTTCATGTTCTTCATGTTGCTGCTGGTGTTGGCGAATAACTTCTTGTTGATGTTCGTCGGCTGGGAAGGCGTAGGATTGTGCAGCTATCTGCTGATCGGGTTTTACTTGCTGAGGCGCAGTGCGACCACTGCGGGCAACAAGGCGTTCATCGTCAACCGGATCGGGGACTTCGGGTTCTCTCTGGGCATGTTCTTGATGGTGGTCCAGTTTGGATCACTGGAATTCAGCCGCGTGTTTGCTGCTGCCCAAGCCATGCCCATAGAGCATGAGTTCGGGATCCTGAGCTTGATTGCACTGTTGCTGTTTCTGGGCGCCACGGGCAAGTCTGCGCAGATCCCGTTGTACGTTTGGCTCCCCGATGCGATGGAAGGCCCGACACCGGTGTCGGCCCTGATCCACGCGGCCACCATGGTGACCGCAGGGGTATATATGGTGGCCCGGGCCGCGCCGCTGTATTTGCAGGCGCCGATCGTGTTGGAGATTGTAGCGGTGGTGGGGTTGGCCACCGCTTTCCTGGCGGCCAGTATCGGACTGGCCCAGACCGATATCAAGAAGGTTTTCGCGTACTCCACCGTATCCCAGCTCGGCTATATGATGCTCGGGTTGGGCGTGGGAGCCTTTGCGGCGGGGATCTTCCACATTGTCACTCATGCCTTTTTCAAAGCGTTGCTGTTCCTGGGTGCCGGCAGTGTCATCCATGCGCTGGCCGGCGAGCAGGATCTGAGGAGAATGGGTGGCTTGCGAGCGCACTTGCCGTTGACGTTCGCTACGCTACTGTGCGCAGCGCTGGCGATCTCGGGCATTCCTCCGTTTGCTGGGTTTTTCAGCAAGGACGAAATCCTACTCGCCGCGCACCATCATGCAGCCTGGATGTATTGGCTCGGCGTGGTGACGGCGGCGATGACGGCTTTTTACGTGTTTCGAGCCCTGTTCCTGGCTTTCTTCGGGAGTTATCGGGGCGATCCGCATGTGCACCCACACGAAAGTCCTCCGACCATGGCTGTGCCTTTGCTCATCCTGGCGTTTCTGTCTGCCGTTGGTGGGTTCCTGCCTGTACCAAGATTCCTTGAGCCGGTGTTCGGGCCTGCGGGCGGCGAACATGCCAGTGGGTTGGTGGTGGTTTCGGTGGGTGCCGGGGTTGCTGGATTGTTGCTGGCGTACGCGTTCTACGTAGCACGGCCAGAGTGGCGCGATGTGGTCGTCAGCCGTTTAGGTGCTCTGTACCGGCTCGTTTACAACAAGTACTACGTTGACGAGCTGTACGCAGCCCTGTTTGTGAGGCCAGTCGTGGAAGGTTCCCGCGCGGTGCTTTGGCGGGGAATGGATGTAGCCGTTGTGGATGGCGTGGTGAACGGAATCGGCTCGCAGGCCCGCGAGCTAGGGTCGCTGCTTCGCTGGATGCAATCGGGCAACATCCGTAGCTATGCCACCTGGGTGCTGGTCGGGGCTGTGGCACTAGTGGTGACTTTGGGCTTGGTGGGGGGCGCGCCATGAACTTGGTGGACGTCATCCTGGCCATCCCGCTACTGGGGTTTTTGGTAGCCTTGGCACTCCCACGTCACCGGGAGAGAGCCGTGCGAACACTGGCGCTGGTCGTGTCGCTGGCGACGTTCCTGCTTTCGCTCGGGTTGGTGGATGCGGTGCGCCGGTGGGGTGATGCGCGGCAGTTCGTCACGCGCGTGCCCTGGATCGAATCGCTGCAGATCCACTATCACGTAGGCGTTGACGGGTTGAGCTTATGGCTGGTTTTGCTGACGACGCTGCTCACACCGGTCTGCGTCCTGGTTTCTTGGCGGTATATTCAGCACCGTCTCAAAGAGTTCTATGCACTACTGTTGTTGCTCGAATTCGGCCTGATTGGTGTGTTCGTGGCCCTGGACTTGTTCCTGTTTTATGTCTTCTGGGAAGTTTCGTTGGTGCCTATGTACTTTCTCATCGGCGTCTGGGGCCACGAGCGACGGATCTACGCGGCAATCAAATTCTTCCTGTACACCATGGCGGGCTCCGTCTTGATGCTAGCCGGGATCCTCTACCTTTACACCCGCACGGGCACCTTTGACTATACAGTGATCCTCTACCGGCTCACCGAGGGAGACCTGCGATTCCACTCGGCTGAAGAACTGGCGCTGTTTTTGGCGTTTTTTGTGGCGTTCGCCATTAAGGTACCCCTGTTCCCATTCCACACCTGGCT
The DNA here is from genome assembly GCA_030550335.1 of Acidobacteriota bacterium. Lineage (GTDB taxonomy): Bacteria > Acidobacteriota > Terriglobia > Bryobacterales > Bryobacteraceae > JAUQPO01. Next base: position 467 of record JAUQPO010000274.1, on the reverse strand, counting down.
CCCGGACGCTCACGTGGAAGCGCCTACGGCCGGCTCGGTGATGCTGGCCTCCGTGATGCTAAAAATGGGAACTTATGGGTTGCTCCGGTACTGCCTGCCGTTGTTCCCGCAGGCCTCCAGAGACTGCGCGCCGTGGATCGTGACGCTGGCCATCGTCGGCATCATTTACGGTGCGCTCGTGGCGATGGTCCAGCCCAACATGAAGAAGCTGGTGGCCTACTCCTCGGTGAGCCATTTGGGGTTCGTGGTCCTGGGCATCTTTACGTTTACTCAGTTGGGCTGTGACGGGGCGGTGTATCAAATGTTGAACCACGGGGTCTCGACGGGCGCCTTGTTCATCCTGGTCGGGTACCTGTACGAGCGCCGGCACTCATTGGAAATCGCCGATTACGGTGGGATTTCATCAGCCGCTCCGAATCTCGCTACCGTCTTTATGATCACAGCCTTGGCGAGCATAGGGCTACCCA
>JAUQPO010000273.1 GCA_030550335.1 Acidobacteriota bacterium | reverse complement strand
AGGCCGCGGAATCGGTAGGCGGCGTCGAGTTTTATTTGATCGAGCAAGAGGGCAGCGACTACTCGCCCATGGAAACGGTCGAGCGCTGCCTGGCGAACTACAAAAAGCTCCGCGCAGCGTGAATCTGCGTTACTAACAGCCCTCAGCCGCTATCAAGAGCGAGCGATTTGGAGTTGCGTTTTCGTGCCGGCGGGCCAGACCGTGCCAGCCGGCAGGCGCTCTTCTCCAAATCCTCGCAAGCGGAAGGACTCCACCGCCAGACGGCCTTCGATGACTTCGACCGTTACCTCTGCGGTCGCCTCGAGAAGGCGAATCGTGCAGGTGCCCCACGAATAACCACTCGACCAGAACCAGGTGCCAGGGCGTGGGGCGAACTGTAGACGCTTTTCCACGGCGGAATAGTGGAATCCGGAGAAGGCCACCAGCAGGGCCCAGCTGGACATTGCTCGCGCGTAATGATGGCCACACTCGGCCTCGTCGAAGGGATTCCGTCGCCGGCCATCATGCCGTGCGCGGGCATCGCGCACCACGTCTACGGCCTCGTCGACCAGCCCCTCGTAAATCATGCCTGCCGCAGCTGCGTACTCCAGTCCCGTCCATACCTCCGCGTAATAGGGAAACGGAAATTGTGGTCGATGCTTGGGGTAAGCGGCGACCAGCAGTCCACGCTCATCGTCGGCGGCATAAGTGCGCAGTGGGTTGAAGTGGGCCCAGAAGGCAGACCGACGATTGTACTTCAGGATGGAGCGATAGGCTTGGAGGATGTGCTCGGGCCGGGCCAAATAACCCAAGTCGCAGATGTGAGCCAACAGTTGGCCTACCAGCTGGTCCACCAGGCATCCTTCGCCGAGCTGGTAATCGGGTTTGTCCAAGGCTGCGGGTCCCATGCCTACCAGCAGGAATTCGGCCACTTGAGTCTTGTCGAGCACGGGCCGGACGTCTTGCACGTAGTACTCCCCGTTGAACAGGTGCTCATCTATCCAGCGGCTGCCTCGTTCGAACAGATCGCGGCAAAGTTGGGCGAACGGGCGATCTCCCACGAACTCCGCCATCCGCTCGGCAGCTCGCAGCGCAGCCAGGTACCAGAAGCCGATCTCAGGATTGGGCCCCAGATATTCGACATCCATGGTGTTGTGCTGAACGCCCTCCATGACCCCGTCACGATCGCCGTCCCAGCCGCCTGGGATCCAGCAAAACTCGAGAGCCTTGCGGATTTTTGGCCAGAGCCGCTGCAGGAGCTCGCTATCGCCGGACAGTTGCCAGTCCCGGTACATCTTGACGATGCAGCCCATCTGCCCGTCAGCTGCCGCTCGGCGAAACTCCCGCGCCCGGCGTTCCAACGGCAGCCCCACCCGGAAGCTCATCAGACCTTGCTCGTCGGTCGCGTAGGCGAATTCGACTTCACGCATGCTCAAAGCCAGCCGACCGAAGACGAACGCTGTCGCCTGTTCATAGTTCCAGACGTGGGTACAGGAGCCCCGGCAGCAGCCGGTGTGGTCGCTGCAGCCTTCCCAACCAAAAAACCGTCCGTCGGGCGTGCGGAAAGCCGTCTGTGTACGCAGGGTGCTCAGATTGAAAAGGGCCGCCTCCTGCAGCGGTCGGGGATAGTCAGAGGAACAGAACGTTTGCAGGAAGCGCACCGTGCGGCGCCGCAGATCTTCTAACCTCGACCAGGTGGTTTCCAGTACATGCCATGCGTCGCGGTATAGCGTCGCGTAGTAATTGCCAATGCGGTCTTCGACGGTTCGCTTGGCTTCGGCTACCGACCAAGAGTAGCGATTGGGGAAGTGCCAGCCCAGCAAAAAGGTGAGTTTTTGCAGCGTCCCGCCGGGAAGCTCCACCTGCGCGCAGAGTGAAGCCAAAGGGGCTTCTTGCTTCTGTTGCAACCGGTTGTCCAGGTGACCGTCCGCGGCGAGGTCATCCCAGAAATCCAGTAGCTCGCCACCCCATCGGGCTTCAAGCCAGGCGGTTCGGTATGAGGTATCCGGCACCCCCGCTACGGCAAAGGCGATCGTCCCCCAGGCCTCGTCGTTCGGGTCCAGGCCCTCGCCCTCCATGAAGATCCCTCGCAGTGGGCCCGACTCGCGATAGGAGTTTCGGTTTCGGCGCTGGCCAACGCTGGAGACCACCCGCCCGGAACCGTCCTCGCCGATGAAGTTCGGCAAGGTGAAGACCACCGATGCTCGAAAAGGCCGATCGAGAAGGTTGCGCAAATAGACGGTGAAGACCGCTATCGGCAAGCCGCTTGCCTCCTCGTCTGCCGGAACCAAAGGATTGAAGGCTTCCAGCAAGACCTCTACAGGAAGATCCGGGTCGCGCAATTGAACGGCGCCGAAGGGATAGCTAGCCAGGAACTCGCAGTCGGGAAAGCGAGGCAGGTTGGCGTTAGGGGCGCGGCTACCGTGACTAGCTTCGAATTCGTCGTCGGCCAAGGGCCCCTCCAGTACACGTAGACTAGTCCGAGTCCCATCTCGGATCCATAGAGCAAAGAACGGTTCGACGTTCGCGGTCGAGGGGGTAAAGCCTTTGGCAGGGCGGTTCATGATTTCCCAGTGCCGCAAGCTCCCGTTGCCGCACAACGACACCGTTCCAGTTCCAATGCCACCCACGGGCATAGCGATGCGAGCGAGCTGCCGCCCACGATAGCGCCGCAGCACGGGCCAGTCGAGGCCGGAGGCTGCACTGCCAGCGTTTGGCTGCTGAGCGATCAGGGTTGTTGCGTGGCCCGCCGCGGAGAGGAGCGGTGCGACGCCAGTAATTTGTAGGAAGCTCCGGCGGTCCAGTCCGCTTGGGGGTAGCGGCCAACAAATGGAGTGGCCTGAGCGATTGCCGCGTGTCATGGCGGACATTTTAGCCCAGGCCGAGCGGGCTAACGACCGAGCACTGGCCAACCGGTCATTTGAGCCCGATCGAGATTCTGAGCAAGAAGTAGCTGGTCGCCGCGATGAGTGCCGATGCGGGGATCGTCAAAATCCAGGCCCAAATGATGTTACTCGCTACGTTCCAACGGACGGCACGAGGGCGTCGAGCCGCACCCACGCCGGCAATCGCTCCGGTAATGACGTGCGTGGTCGAGACGGGGACTTTTAGGTAAGTCGGGAAGAGAATCGCCACAGCCCCCGCCGTCTCGGCACAAAAGCCGCCATAGGGCCGCAGCCGGGTGAGCGCCCGGCCCATGGTGTAAACGATTCGCCAACCGCCAGCCAGTGTCCCCAAGGCAATGGCCGCATGAGCGGCAAGCACCACCCACGCATCGACACGAAACTCTTCCAAAAAGCCACCTGCTACGAGGGCGCTGGCGATGATTCCCATTGTTTTTTGAGCGTCGTTAGCACCGTGGGAGTAGCTGAACATCGCGGCCGAAACGAGCTGAAGCTTTCGAAACCAGTAGTCCATGCGGCGGGGTCTGGCGTCGCGGAATAGCCAGAATACGGTGGTCATCAGCAGCGTAGCGAGTACCATCCCTAGGATCGGGGCGACGAAGATGAACAGCAGAGTGCGCACCCATCCATGAGGGATGAGAGCTGAGGCCACGCCCGCGGAGCCTACCTCCCAATAAGCCCGAGCAACGGCAGCCCCGGCGTAGCCACCCACCAGAGCGTGGGACGAGCTCGTGGGCAGTCCATAATACCAGGTCAACAGATCCCATCCGATGGCTCCAATAAGTCCTGACAGCACGACCGGAGGAGTCACTAGCGAGAGGTTCACCATCCCCGCACCCACGGTTTTTGCCACTCCAGCCTCGTGCCAGAGAAGAAGGGGCAGAGCAGCGATAAAATTCCACCACGCTGCCCAAGCCACCGCTTGGAACGGCGTGAGCACGCGGGTCGCGACGATCGTGGCTACGGAGTTTGCCGCGTCGTGGAATCCATTGACGAAGTCGAAGATGAGGGCGAGCACAACAATGGTAACCGTAAGGCCGAGTGCTGGTTCCATCGCAGCTTTCAGCTATTCTTGACCACGATGTTTTGGAGCGCGTCGGAAACGTCCTCGCAACGGTCTGCAGCCACTTCGAGAATCTCGAGGATTTCCTTGATCTTGATCAAGGTAATGGCCTCGGTTTCTTTTTCGAACAGATCACGGAGTGCATCCCGAACCAGCTGGTCTACCCGATCTTCATACCGGTTAATCTCCAAGCAGTGCTCCAGGATATGGCTATTGTTGGACAGGGCGCGCACAGCTTGCAGAACCTGATCGCAGGCAAGCTCGATCGTTTGGACGATATCCTGAACGGCCTGGGGTAGCGTACCGATGTGGTAATAGCTAAGCCGGTAAGCGCTTTCTTCGATCGAGTCGAGAATATCGTCCAGTGACGCCGCCAGCAGGTGGATGTCTTCAGCGTCAAGCGGTGTCAGGAAGGTTTGGCCCAGCCTACGGTAGACCTCCAGAACCTTGGCGTCGCCGTCTTCTTCGAGCTTGCGGATCGCTTCGAACAATTCCGTGCGACGACAGCCGTCCGCCGCCGCGCACTCGCACAGTCGGCGACCCGCCTCGGCCACCAGTTCCGCTTGCCGTTCGAGTAACTCGAAGAAGTTTTCGTTGCGAGGGAGGAATCGTTTGAGGTGGAGACCAGAGGTTTTGCGATGGCGCCAGAAACTCACATTCCATTATGTAGCACTGCCGTGACCTGATGTGGTTTGGGCATGTGGAAAACCTGCTTGCCTCTTCAAGACCGCGTGCCCCCCGACCAGGCTTTCCAGCTGCGGCTGACCCAACCAGGCCACCTGGCGTTGTTAGGCTAGCACTGATGGCACTGACAGTCCTGGCTCGTCCAGAAAGCTCTGTGTTACTCGTAATCGACATTCAAGAGCGACTTGCACGGGCAATGCGCCCTGCCGACCGAGACCGTGTCCTCAGGAACGGGCGCAAGCTAATTCAGGCGGCCAACTTGCTAGGAGTGCCGGTCTTCGTCACCGAGCAGTATCCGAAAGGTTTGGGGCGGACAGAAGAAGATCGGACGAGCACACGT
>JAUQPO010000272.1 GCA_030550335.1 Acidobacteriota bacterium | reverse complement strand
GCGGGTCTTTGGACCTGTGCGGGGTATGTAGTGTACGCACTGTACGGAGGCCTGGCGCCGCCAGTCCAAGCTTTGCCGGCCACCGTGGGAATTGCCCTGCCACAACTGGCCTGGTCCACGAGCTTGCTTTTGTCGATGGCCGGGCTCCGCGGGGTGCTCGTGAAAAAGCGACGGCTGGAGAAGGCAGGCTGTGGCCTAGGCGGGTGAGTTTGCATCCAAGCGGCGCGGGAAGCATCCAACCTGAATAGCAAGCCCGCGGGAAGGAGCGGCTTGACGAGGGTGGCGGGGGCGTTCGCGCGGCGCCCCCTAGCATCGACGCTCCGCAAGCCGCTCCATCTGATGCATGTCCAGCGGATCAAAAACATGGTGGACCGCCCCCTCAAGGTCGGTAAACCGCAACCGCGCTGTCAGTCTCCCAAACTTGAACTTCCTTCACTGACACCCCGTCGGCACGCAGGCTTTGCAACCGCTGGGACACTTGCTGGCAAAGATATCTCGCCAGTTCCTCGGCGGTGGGATTGACCCTATCGAATGGCGGGACCTCATTCAAGACCCTGTGATCGAACGGCTCGATTACCTCGTGCAGGATCCTTCGCAGATCGAGAAAATCCACGAGCAGCCCCGACGGATTCAGTTGCTCTCCTTGCACGATGACGCGCACGCGATAATTGTGTCCGTGCAAGCGCTCACACTTGCCCTGGTAGTCGCGCAAGGCGTGAGCTGCAGCGAAGGATTGTTCCACAGCGACCTCAAACACGGAAGAATTCCTCCACGTCGGTACGGTTCGTTGTGAAGCGATAATCCGGCAAGCTGTCAAAGAAGATTTTGCCGTAGGGCCTCTGGCAAATGCGGTGGTCGAGGAGTACGAGCACACCACGGTCACTACTACTTCGGATGAGGCGCCCGAACCCTTGCTTTAAGGTAAGCGCAGCTTGCGGGATCTGGTACTCGTAGAAGGGGTTGCGGCCCTCGGCGCGCAGAGCGCGAATACGCGCTTCAACCACAGGGTCATTGGGGACCGCGAAAGGTAGCTTGTCGATGATCACGCAACTCAACTGCTCGCCGGGGACATCGACCCCTTGCCAGAAAGAAGATGTAGCGAAAAGGACCGCGTGCGGGGTCGAGCGGAACTCATCCAGCAGAGCCGTGCGAGGCGCGGTGCCCTGGATGAGCATGGGATAGTCGAGCGCCGGACGCACGCGCTCATAGACGGCCTGCATCTGCTGGTAGCTGGTAAATAAGATGAAGGCCCGGCCCTGGGTGATGCGGAGGATTTGGATAATTTCGGTAGCTGCAGCGTCTGGGAATGTGGGAGAACGCGGATCCGGCAAGTGCTGCGGCACGTAGAGCAGCGTTTGCCGGCGGTAATCGAACGAACCCGGAACGATGAGTTCGCGACAGTGGTCGAGACCCAGCCGCTGCTTGATGTAATCGAAGGTTCCCCCGACGGAAAGTGTCGCCGATGTGAGGATCACAGTGTCGACGCGATCAAACAGGCGCTCGCGCAAGACCGGTGCGACGTCGATGGGGGTGACTTGGAGGTAGCAGCCGCGGCCGCGCCGTTCCACCCAGTAGACGCACGAGGGGTCCCGAGTTTCCATCCAGAACCGGAGCTTTTCCTGGATTTCTACGGTTCGGCGCAGCAGCGGGATGGCTTCGTCAATGGCTTTCCGAGCGCCCTCCAGTTTGAGGGCGAGCAATTCCAGCTGCGCCAGAAGCTCATCGTAGCGCTCGCCGTGCTTTTCCAGCAGACGTTCCTGCTCGTTGAATCCCCAGCGTCCTTCCTCCTCACCGAACAAAGCGAAGAATCGTTCAGAAGCGTCACGGAGCGCCGTGAGGATGCGGTCGAGCTCTCGGCTTCCGAAGCCTTTCAGGTGAGCTGTGCGTGTCACGTCGCGGCGTAGTTCTTCGACCTGATGGTTACTCACCGAGAAGCCGAAGTACTGGCCTGCAACGTCCTCGATCTCGTGGGCTTCGTCGAAGATCACCGCGGCGTAGTCGGGGATGATGCCACCCCAGTCCTCGTCTTTCACCGCGAGGTCGGCGAAGAAGAGGTGGTGATTGACGATGATCAGATCACTTTCGTGGGCCCGCTGCAGCATCTTGGTGATGAAGCAACGGGAGAACTGCTGGCACTTTTGCCCACTGCAAAGCTCGCGCCGGGCATCGATTTTGGGCCACAGGGTACTCGTCTCTGGTAGCTCGCGGATCTCCGCCCGATCCCCGGTCTCAGTGCGCTTCTCCCACTCTCGGATGATGCGGAACTCGTTAAGCTCCTCCATCCCTTCCAGGATGGGCTCCTTTTCCGCGTCGTAAATTTTCTGGCGGCAGGCGTAATTGTTGCGTCCTTTCATGTAACAGACGCGCAAAGGACGCCCCAAGTGCTGTTCCAAGAAAGGGATGTCTTTGAAGAAAATCTGTTCCTGGAGATTCTTCGTTCCTGTGGAGACAACCACCCGTTTTCCGAAAAGGATGGCGGGAACCAGATAGGCCAGGGTCTTGCCGGTCCCTGTACCGGCCTCTACAATCAGGTGCCGTTTTTCCTCCAGTGCCGTAGCCACGGCCTCGGCCATTTCCAGTTGGCCAGGCCGATATTCGTAGTTAGGATGGCAGCGGGCGAGCCACCCTTGCGGTCCGAAGAATTGGCGGGCAATTTCGGAAGGGCGACGCAGCACACTTCGACTGCTAGTATAGCCCTGGTCGATGGTCCCGTCACCAGACCCACTCTAAGCTTGGGCTTGCTGCCAGCGGCCTCGTCGGAAAAGACCGTAGGCCGCAAGCGCGACCGCGCCTTCTGAGACCAGGCTCCCTATGTATACACCCGGGGGACCCAATCCAGCCAGGACGGCCAGCGCGTACGCGAGCGGGAGTTGAAGTAGCCAGTAACAGACAAAATCGATCAACATTGGCGTGCGCGTGTCGCCTGCTCCATTGAAGGCTTGAACCAATACCATGCCCCACGCATAGATCAGGCAACCTAGCGCGAAAAAAGTCAGGCATTCGGCCGCATAGCGAGCCACATGGGGTTCTGGCGCGAGGAATCCCACTATCTCATCCGCGAACAACAGGCACAGGATTTCCACCACGCCCAGAAAGGCCATATTGTAAGTTCCAGCCAAATGGACCGCGGCGCGCGCACGCTCTGGTTGCCCGGCCCCCAGTGACTGGCCGACCAGCGTCGCGGTGGCATTGGCAAAGCCCCAGGAGGGAAGCAAAACGAACACTAGCACCCGGATTCCCACCGTGTAGCCCGCCACTGCTGCGCTCCCGAACAGGGCGACGATTCGAATCAGCCCTAACCAACTGGCAGTCACCACCACGAACTGCAGGGCCGCTTCCCCAGCTAAACGCAGGAGCAAGCGCGCAGCGCGCCAGTCCAGCTGCAGCTTAGAACCTCGCAAGGTGATCCGGCCGGTTCCCCGCAACAGCACCCAAAGCTGGTAAGCGACGCCGCTACTGCGGCCAATGAGTGTCGCCCAGGCGGCGCCGTCCAGCCCAAGTTCAGGGAAAGGCCCCCAGCCAAAAATCAGGCAAGGATCCAAGCAGATGTTCAAACCGTTGGAAAGCCACAAGACGCGCATGGCGCGTGCGGCATCGCCTGCTCCACGTAATCCAGCGTTGAGCACAAAGAGTGCGAGGATGACCGGAGCGCTCCCCAACTGCACCGACGCATATAGGGCGCCTCGTTGCCACACTCCTGGGTCTGCACCCATCAACTGGAGAAGGCGACGGGCCGTAAGACCTCCAACAGCGCCCAGGAATATCCCTGCTAGCAGTGCCCACATTAAGGCTTGAGCGAGCATATGACGGGCTGCTCCCGGGTCCTTTTGGCCAATTCGGCGCGAAACCACGGCAACCGTAGCTACGCTCAATCCCTCGGCCACCGCATAAAGGAGGGTCAACAGGGATTCGGTCAGGCCCACGCAGGCTAGTGGTTCCGAGCCCAGGCGTGCGACAAAAAAGGCGTCGGTCAAAGCGAACAGGGACTCCATAGACATCTCAAGGACCATGGGTATGGCTAGGACTGCCAGGGCCCGGGTCAAGCTCCCTTCAGTGAAGTCCTGATCGGTGCCTTGGATAGCATCGCGGAGCAGCTGCCAGAAGCTGGAAGTTTGCTGCGGTGGCGGCACAGGTTGGTTGTTGCGATGAGCGGTCACAGGCTAGCTGGGATAGAGTTATAAAGCGTCTCGAAAGGCCTCGAAGATCTTACGGTCAGAGCGACTCGTGCGAACACAGTCTTCCGGGTGCCATTGGCAGGCCAGAACGAACCGCTGTGCGGGCAACTCGAGCGCCTCAACTACGCCGTCGGGAGCCCGAGCGGCCACCACCAGGTCCCTACCCAGCCGGTCCACCGCTTGATGATGCCGAGAGTTCACGTAGTGCACACCAGCTCCAATAATGCGGGCTAACAGAGTACCAGGCAACACCTCAATTGGGTGGACCGGTTCGTGAGGTGCCGCAACCGGGGGCCGCACCCGGTGAGTCTCCACCTGCTCCAAGTGCTGGTGTAAGGTCCCGCCCAGAGCGACGTTTAGCATCTGCATGCCTCGGCAGATTGCCAAAATAGGCATGTCGCGCTGCAAGGCTGCGTGGATCAGCTGGAGCTCGAATTCATCTCGTTCGCGGTCTGGTTGGTCGGTCTCGGGTCGTCGGGCCTGGCCGTACAGAGCCGGATCCACATCCGTCCCGCCCGTCAAAACCAAGCCTGCGATTTGCCCCAGGTCGTATGGCTGCCCCGGTGTGATCTTTAGACAGCTCAGGCCAACCTCCTGTAGAGCTTCCAAGTATGGCCCTACTCGAACCGGATCGCGGAAACAAACGCCCACCACTACGCTCATTAGGACCTCACGTTGAAGAGATGCGGGGGGCGCGTTTCCAGAAGCGCGGCTGAGCCAGGGGGATACAGTCCGGTCGGGCGGACGCTCAGATGACTTTCTGCACCTTACCGCTTCGGAGACACCGGGTGCAGACGCGGATCCGGCGGCGTGT
>JAUQPO010000271.1 GCA_030550335.1 Acidobacteriota bacterium | reverse complement strand
CGCTCTGGGCTTGGATATTGCCGGTTGTGGAGTCCTGCTCCAACGCTCGCTCGACCACGACACATAGCGCCAGTCCGTGGTGGTGCTGTCTGGATAACGGGATAAGGCTCTTATCGCGCGACATGACGCAGGAGCGGGCTTTTCACAACCCGCCTACTTCCTCCCACGTGACAGGACTGCCAGTTACGCAGGCTTTCAAAGCCATGACTGCGGTCAATGTACTATCCGCGGCCGCCAGCGCGGCGTTTTCCACCTTGCCCGTTCGCACACCTTCGACGAATTCGTTGACCGCGTCCCACGTGATGTCGTACTTGGTTTCGACACGCTCTACCGGACGTCCCTGGCGGTAAATCGCATAACCTTGACGTGACGTCGTAAGTGTGCCGAACTCACAAATGAAGGTTTCTGAGACGTCCTGGTAGCCGGGGGTGCGGAATTGATTGGCCGCGTAACTGAACAAGGTGCCATCAGCGAACTCGAACGTGCAGGCCACATTGTCGAAGATGTTGCCATAGAAGCGCAACTTCCGGCTGCCGTAGCCCGTGACCCGCACCGGGTGCGCATCGAGGAACCAGTTGACAACGTCGATATTGTGGCAGTCCTGCTCAACGAGGATATCTCCGGAGAGCTCCCGATAGAAGAACCAGTTCCGCACTCGTTCCTGCTCGGGTGGGTGTCCGGTCTTCAGTGGGGGACCACCACCGAACCAGCTAGCTCGCACCATGAGAATCCGCCCTAGCTCGCCGGATCTAACGAGCTGATGGGCTCGTCGGTAGTCTTTTCCGTAACGCTGCTGGAAGTCGACGGTGATCCGGCGCTGCGGGTCAGCGCGGAACGCAGCTTCCCGGACGCGCTTACAACCTTCGGCGTCGACGGCCACTGGTTTCTCCATGAAAATATGCTTGCGCGCTGCGACAGCCGCTTCGAAATGTTCAGGGTGCAAGTAAGCAGGGGTGGCGATCAACACAGCATCGATGTCACTGGCGAGCAGTTCTTTGTAATCCCTGTAAATGCGCGCTCCCGAATACTTTTTGCGAGCTTCCTCGAGGCGGTCATCGAAAATGTCGCACAAGGCAGCGATACGGGCATATTCGTTTTTCGCAAATAGGCTGCCAACATAGAGCCCACGGTTGCCGCACCCTAAGATTCCCAGCGAAATCGCCGAGTTGACCTGCGTGCCAAACACCAGCGAGGGTTTCAAGATGAGCACGCCACCGGTCATCCGGGCGGAATCCTTAAGGAAGTTTCTGCGCTCGATGAGTCCGTCCTGCATGGCTTTGCCGTTCATCCGTAAATGTTCTGGAGACGTTCTGATGTGGCTGATGCCCGAGTCGCCGCCATTATACTGAAATTCCGGTGAAGCTCTCCATCATCGTCCCTGTCTATAACGAGCGGACGGTCGTCGAGCGCAGCCTGACACAGGTGCTGGCCGCCCCGCTACCGGAAAATATGGAGCGGGAAGTGATCGTCGTGGATGATTGCTCGACCGACGGCACTACTGAAATCCTCGAGCGTTTGGCCCGCGAGCATCCTGTCATTAAGCTTATCCGGCACGATGTGAACCGGGGCAAGGGGGCTGCGATCCGGACTGCTTTGCAGTATGCAACGGGCGATTTCACGCTCATCCAGGACGCCGACCTGGAGTACGATCCTGCCGAGTATCCCAAGCTTCTCCGCCCACTGATCCAAGGGCATGCCGACGCAGTGTTCGGATCGCGCTATCTAGCAGGCGAGCAGACACGCGTGCTTCCGTTCTGGCACTCGATGATCAACAAAGGCTTGACGCTCGTGTTCAATATGTTTTCCAACCTGAATCTGACCGATATGGAGACCTGCTACAAGGTCTTTCGCACGGACTTGCTGAAGAGCATCCCCATTCGGTCTGACCGGTTCGGGTTCGAACCGGAGATTGCCATGAAAAGTGCCAAGCGGCGGCTGCGCATTTACGAAGTGCCCATCAGCTACCATGGGCGCACCTATGAAGAAGGTAAGAAGATCGGCTGGCGGGATGGGATTCAAGCCCTGCTGACGATCTTGCGGTTTTGGTTGATTGACGACCTCTATGTAGAACCCTACGGGCGGGGTGTGCTGAACAATCTGACGGGCACGCCTCAATACGTCAACTGGATCACGGAGATCGTGCGCCCATACCTGGGCGATCGGGTCTTCGAGTTGGGTGCGGGCTTGGGGACGATTAGCGCTAGGTTGATGGGGCGGGTCATTTACTACGTAGCAGGGGAGAAAGACCCACTTTACTTACACGCGTTACAGAACCGCTTTCTGCGCACGCCGAATGTGCTCGCCATTCGGTTCGATCCTGAGCAGCCCGAGCACTACCGAAATCTGCCAGGGCCTTTCGATACGATCCTCTGCCTGAACATGCTCGAATATCTGGAGTCTCCTGAGAGTGTCCTAGCGCAGTTACTGCGGCATTTGACGCCAGGGGGGCGGCTGGTTATCCTCGTGCCACATGGACCTCGTTTGTACGGCCCGCTGGACGAACATATGGGCCATCGCAGGCGCTACGGGGTGGCCCAGTTGCGGCAGATGTTGGAAAACCTGGGGTTGAACGTCGAAGTGGTGCGCGACTTTAACCGCGCTGCAGTGCCAGCTTGGTGGGTCCACGGTGCTGTGCTGCACCGAAAGCAAATCAGCAAGGTTGTGTTGAAGTTGTTCGACAAGACCGTCTGGCTGTGGCGACTGATCGATCGATGGCTGCCCTGGTCAGGCTTGTCTCTGGTGGTTGTTGCCCGCCGGCCTGCATAGAGTGCCCGTTGTGCTTCCCGGTCGAACTCAATAGACTGGAGACGTATGCCTGTGCGCTTTCGTCACTCGATCTGCAACGAGATTTACCAGGGCTGGGACTTTGCCGCGGCTTGCCGTTCCATCAAGTCGATTGGCTACGAGGGCATTGAAATCGCTCCGTTTACTTTGGCCGAGGATCCTGCACGCATTCCCGCCGACGAGCGAGTGCGCTATAGGGACATCATGAGCTCCGAGGGACTGGAATTCGTCGGATTGCACTGGTTGCTGGCGGCTCCGAAAGGGTTGCATGTCACCCACCCGGACGAAAAGATCCGGCGGCGGAGTTGGGAGCACGTGCGTGCTCTGGTGGACTTGTGTGCGGATTTAGCCATTGCTGGCCAGAGGCGCCCGGTGATGGTCTTTGGCTCGCCACAGCAGCGCCGCACGGTGGAAAAAGTTTCGGTGGACCAAGCCCGGCAGTATTTCGTGGAAGGCTTAGCGGAAGTTGCTCCCCACGCTGAACAAGCGGGCGTGACGATTTTGGTGGAAGCCCTTCCGAAGAACCAGTGCGATGTGATCACCACCCTTGCGGAAGCGGTGGAGGTCGTGCGGCAGCTCAACAGTCCGGCGGTGCGAACGATGTTCGATGTGCACAACGCGGTCGACGAAGTGGAGCCCCACGCAACGCTGGTCGACCGGTACTTCGAACTGATCCGGCACGTGCACGTCAATGAGATGGACGGGAGGCATCCGGGTACCGGTGACTACAACTTCGTTCCGCTGTTCCAGGTGTTGGCCCGCCGGGGTTACGACGGCTGGATTTCATTAGAGGCGTTTGATTTCTCGCCCGGCGCCGAGCGAATCGCTCGCGAGTCAATCGAATACCTCAATCGCCAGATCGAGCGCGTGCGGGTATGAGGCGGGTAGTGGTCACTGGCGGGGCCGGTTTTATCGGCTCGGCACTGGTCCGCGCGTTACTCGCTCGTGGGGATCGTGTAGTGGTGATCGACAACCTGATGACCGGGCGAGAAGACAACCTCGCCGAAGTCGCGGACCGGATCGAATGGGAGCGAGACGACATTCGGGATTACGAGGCTTTGGTGAAAGCATTCCGAGGAGCTGAGGTGGTCTTTCACTTGGCTGCAATCCCTTCAGTGCCTCGCTCGATCGAAGAACCAGCCTTGACGCACGACGTCAACGTCAACGGCACGTTTAACGTGTTCCGCGCCTGCCTGGCAACTGGAGTGCGGCGCGTTGTCTACGCGGCCTCGTCTTCGGCGTACGGGGATACAGAGGTCTTGCCCAAGGTAGAGACGATGCTCCCGCGCCCGCTATCGCCTTACGCCGCCCAGAAGCTGATGGGTGAGTATTACGCCCGCGTGTTTTACCTTTGTTATGGTCTGGAAGCGGTCTCGTTACGGTACTTCAACGTATACGGTCCGAGGCAGGATCCTACCAGCCCCTATTCCGGCGTGATCTCAATTTTCTTGCGTGCCCTACTGGAACGGCGCTCACCCACGATCTATGGCGACGGGGAACAGTCGCGGGATTTCACCTACGTCGAAGACGTGGTGGCTTTGACGCTCAAAGCTGCGGATGCTCCGAATGTGGGGGGCAAGGTTTACAACGCTGGCAACGGCCAGCGGTACACCCTCAACTATGTTTGGGGCCTTCTGCAACGTTTGGAGGGTGTAGAGCTTCCGGCGCAGTACGCTCCTGCCCGGCCGGGAGACGTGCGGCATTCGCAGGCAGATATCACCGCCGCGGTGCGGGATTTAGGCCATTCACCACAGTTCACCTTGGAAGAAGGTCTGAGGCGAACGCTCGAGTGGCAGCGCGCGCAGCTCCGGCGAGGCTAGCTCCGGGGCAGACTTGGTAGCCCGTTGCCCCGCGGGGCTGGTTCAACGGTGGGCCCCGGATCCCTCCTGCGGTAGCCGTACGCTGGCCGGTTGCGCTAGGCCGAGGGGGACGATTTTCCACAGCCTCGCCCTTATAATTGGCTCAGATGCTTGTCGAGCTAGTGATCGAGAACTATGCAGTGATCGATCACGTCCGCGTACGATTTCAGCCCGGGTTAAACCTGCTGACGGGGGAGACGGGCTCTGGCAAGTCGATAGTCGTGGGGGCGCTCGGATTGTTGCTGGGGGCGAGGGCTTCCCCCGAGGTGGTCCGCTCGGGAGCGGAACGGGCTCGGATCGCCGGGATCTTCGAGCTGCCCAAGGACCCCCAGTTGGCGGAGGTTCTG
>JAUQPO010000270.1 GCA_030550335.1 Acidobacteriota bacterium | reverse complement strand
CCAGCCATCGGGTTGGGCACTTTTTCGGTGTAGTAAGCAGTGTCGATGGCTCCGGTAGGCGTACGACGGCCCAGCTCGGATGCGGGAATTACGTTAGCCGAGACGTTGATCGGTAACTTGCGCATGATGTTGCCGACGTAAGCGACCTCCACCAACACCTGGCCCGGCAACTCACGCTCAATGTCGAAGGAGAACTGGTGCGACATCGGCAGCGGCCGATCGACCCAGTTCCCCGTCACGCTCTCGCCAATGAAGCTGGCTAGCCCCTGGCTCGCACCAATCGGATCGAGCAGCTTGCCGCCAGGCAGGTTGGCGAAGGGGTTGGCCGTTTTGACCGCTGGGGTCAACCCACCGTCGAGGCTCACCGTCGCCGTGGTCGTCCGGCTGAAGCCTTGAGCCGAACCGCGCTCGTTTTGGCCCATGTAGTACAAACCGTAACCGCCGCGGATCACCCAGCGGTTACCGATCCGGTACGCCAGGCCGACGCGCGGTTGGAAGTTGTTCTTATCGGGATTGAAGGCCAGGCGCGAAACCCCGTCGCGGCCGGCGAAACGCACACCGCCCTTAAGATTTAACCCCTGTACCTGGGGAGCCAGTGGGCTAGGGATTTTGAAATCGAACTCTCGCACCATCCGGTCATAGCGCTCCCGAACGGGCTGCTCGTAGTCCCAGCGGATGCCCACGTTCAAGGTGAGCCGCGGCGTGATCTTCCAGTCCTCCTGGAAGTACGTGGCGTAGTAGTAGTTGAAGTAGGCCGGGTCGATGTTCTTGTCCACATAGGCTGAAGTCGGGTAACCCAGTAGGAACGTGGCCAGCTCGTTACCCGATGTGGCATCTGCTTTCAAGGCATTCCGCTGGGTCCAGTTCTTGCCGTAGGAGTAGCGGCCGCTGGCCATGCCCGGGTTCTGGGCGTTGTCGTTGTAACGCCGGGCTTCGAAACCGAACTTCAGGATGTGGCGGCCACGTACGAGGTTAAAGTTGGGCTGCAGAGTATAGGCATCGTCGGTGGCATAGTTCAACAAGCGATCCGTGCCCACGGCCTGGTAAGTGCCCAGATCAAACCGCGGGAACTGGTATTTCGTAAATTGTGCCACTAGTGCCGGATCAAAACCCAGCTGACGCGGATCAAAGCCTGCTCCGAAACTATTGCCGGTCGTTTCCTCCCACCGAGCCAGCCCGGCCCGCAAGTTGAACGTCAGCGTAGGACTGATCACCGATGTCCAGTCGAAGGTCCAGTTTCGCCCGTTGCGAATCAGCGGGGCGTTGCCGGTGGGCTCGGCCGGGTTGGTGCGTGCCTTCGGATCAGTCACGAAGACCAGGCCGCGATATTCGTAGAACGGATTTTGCCCATACCGGAAGTAGAAGAAGTTGCGCGAGCTCGCCGCCAGGTCAATCCGACCGATCCATTGATCCAAGTCTCCAATCCAGCGCGACGGATAGATGTAGTTGTTAACCTTGGCAGGTCCCTCCCCAGGGGCATTGGGGGGCGGGTAGTATTTCAGCACGTTCAAGGCTACCGGATCCAGGAGCGAAGCCGGGATTCGGTTACCAGCAAACGGCTGGCGGTTGCCCGACTTATCGGTCGTCAGGGGATCGTATATGGTCACCGGTTGCCCCTGGGCGTTATAAAGCGTCGAGAAATCTCCCTGCCGCCATTCCATCAAGGGGAACGTCCGCACGCCGGGGTCGGCCGAACGCTGCCGCATGCCTTCGTAAGAAAGCAACCAGAACAGCCGATTCCGGCCGTCATAAAGCTTCGGCACCCAGATCGGTCCACCCAGTTGGAAGCCGAACGTATTAATGTTCATCGGCGGCTTGGGCCGTCCTGCGCGGTTCAGCTCACTCTGGTTCGCGTTGAGCTCATCAGCCTGGAAGTACTCGAACAAAGTCCCGTGCAGCTCGTTTGTGCCGGACTTAGTCACGATGGTGATGATGCCACCACCCGTGCGGCCATACTGCGCGTCGTAGGTATTCGTCAGGACCTTGAACTCCTGGACCGACTCCATCGTCGGCACGTGAATCACCGTTCGATTGGCGCGGACATTCGAGATGCCGTCAAGTAACACCTCGTTCTCTTTGTTGCGGCCCCCATTGATGGAAATATTCGAAGTGCCAGCGATGTCAAACGAGCGCAGGTAGCGCCAATTGCCGGTTTTGATGACGCCGGGGGCAGCCCAAGCGATCTGGAACGGGTTTCTCCCCTGAGTGGGGATGTTCATGATCAACTCATTGCTGATGATCTGCGAACGGGTGGCCGTTTCAGTTTGCAGCAGCGGTACGGCCTCCGTCACTGTGACGCTTTGGGTCAACTCACCGAGCTCCAGCTGGACATCCAACCGAAGCCGGTCCTGAGCTTGTAACACTACGTTGTCGCGCACAAACCTTTTGAAACCCTCCTTTTCCACGGCTAGCTGGTAGACACCCGGGATCAGGTAGGGCGTTAGGTATGTGCCGGTCTCGTTGGTTTCGGTGGTTACGGAAACGTTCTGCGCCACGTTCCTGACCGTGACCTTGGCCCCAGGCACTGGGGCACCGGTCGGGTCGGTAACGATGCCCGTAATCGTGGCCCGGACCTCCTGAGCCCATGCAGGCCACCACAACCAGGAGAGGGTCGCGAGCACGAGCAAGCACAGTATTCCCACTCTCGTGCCGACCTTGGAAGCCCTCATGGTCACCCCCGCTAGAAAGTATACTGGCCAAGTCCTAGCCGAGAGACCAAAAATTCGAAGTCTCGTGCGAACTCGTGGCACGCCACCCATCCGGGGGTAGGGCTCAACCGCGCAGCTCTTCAAGACGCAACGTTTGGCGGTGATGGGACTCCAGGTCTTCGATCTCCGCAGAGGTAGGGCTAATCCGGACGACTCTGTATCGTTTCCGGATGACGTCGCCTTCACCAGCCACGAAAATTTCCTCCCCCTCCAAGAAAAAAGCCTTCCGCGCCCCATCGGGCTGCGGCGCAACGAAACCGTAGTACTTCAAAGGCACGGGCGGGCTTGGCGGCGAAGCCACGCCCTCCCGCATAGGCGCTGGCTCGGGCGGCTTTGGAAGTGCGCTCACCGGAGCAGGGACGATCTTAGGCTCACGTACGCGTGGAGGTGGCGCCCCAAAATCGAACAGGTTGCGGTGAACGGCCGCGACCTCTGCGTGTCGGACTCGCTCGAGCATCTCCAGCGGCAATCGTGGGTCCACGCGCAGGGGATCGAGTTCCTGAGGTTGCGAGCCAGTACCTGGGTTGAGGCGCAGCGTAGTACCAGCTTGTTGTGGTGAACCGGCAGGAGTCACTCGGGTCTGCTGCGGCCCGGAAGCACGAGCAGAACTACCCACCGTGCCGGGCCTCATGTTCGGTGCAGGGCCTGGCGGAACACCTTCGTTCGAAAGGTTCCGGTAGAAAAGGTACGCGGCGAGCCCCATCAGCACAACGAGCAACGCGACCTTCCTCGGCTCGGCTCCGAGTTTCATCGCACGCCTCCCACACTTGCCTCGGCTTGGCCAGCTTGCGCCTGCGCGATGGGCTGTATGGCGACCCCGGCCCGATCCACGGCAAAGGCGTATAGCTTGGCGTTAATCTTCAGTTCCTGGCTACTCTGTTCGGGACTAGCCGTGAGGGTATCCAGGATCAACAGCTTGTCTGAACGGTCGAGTAACTCTACAAAACGAACGAGCTGGGAGTAATTGCCGCGATAGTTCCCGTTGATCGCCAGCGTGGCCAGATTCTGGCTCCCTTCGACCGGCTGAACCTCGAATGTGTGTTCCAGGAGCTTGAGGCCTGACTGGTCCGCCAGGCGCTTCAGCTCCGCCAGTGTAGCCGATGCAACCTCGCTTCGATCGATCAAGTAACGGTTTACGAACTCGTGGTGTTGGGCGCGGGCCTGATCCAAACGCGCCAGCACTTGCTCCAACTGGTCCACCACCTTCCGCCTTTCTCGCAACTGGCGGTCCAGCTGGGACCGCCTCCGCAACAACTGCTCGGAGGACGACCCCCAAGGCCCGCCGCTTACCACTGCCGTCACGACATTTGCACCAGCCAGCACCAGCACCAAAAGCCATGCTCTTGACCTCGGCTCACGCCACCACAGCCGACCGTTTGACGAAGGGCGCCTATTGTTGAGCCGGAACATATTGCACACTCACCCGACAACGGAGCAGTGGTTCAGTCTCACTGGGCGGGAACGACGCCAGCAGCTGTGCCTGACGAAACCATCGGGACCGCTCCAACACCCGTAACAACTCAATCACCGCCTCGGCCGACCTGGCTGCCACCACCATTTCCACCAAAATCTGCTCGTTCGCACTTAGCTGTGGCCGGATCTGAACGAGTTTCACGTCATGGGGGACCACTTGTTCAAGATCGGCGAACAACCGTGTCCAGCTGATGGCCTTCCGGCGGATCAGCCCGGCGAGTAGCTCGTTTTCTCGCAGCAGACCTTGAGTCTCGCGGTTAGCCAATCGTCGCTTCAGCTCAGCCTCCCGGCTCGCCATCTCGCGCAAAGCCCGTTCCGTCTCGGAGATAGCTTGACGTAAGTGAGCGGTCTGTCCGCGTTCCGCCGCCAGCGCAACCCACTGCATTGCCAGCAACGCACCCAAGGCGGCCGAGAGGACGATCGACAGCACCACTACAGGCCGGTCGTGCCGGAAGGGCTCCGTAGCAAGGTTCAATGCCAGAGTGAGCCGTCTCACAGCCGTCCCCCTTCCAAAGCGTGCACGTAGCCCATCAGGCCCGCGTTGCAGCCGGTCGGCTCACCCCAGGGTGTTTCCACCCGTCCGATCGCCACTGCGGCGCTTGCCTGAGCTTCGTCACCGACCGGCCCCGCCAGTTCCCCAAATCCCCAGAGGTACAAGCGCTCCGGAGCTTGACCCAGCTGATCTTCAATGGAGGCAAAGGTGGCAAACAAGATCGGCATGATTTCAGCGGCGCTGAGTTCGGCAAGCTCCAGGGCGCGAACCAGACGCAGGTGACCGTCGTGCAAAACCGCCAGGCTGAGGATTGTCCCATCAAGTTTGGCCAATA
>JAUQPO010000269.1 GCA_030550335.1 Acidobacteriota bacterium | reverse complement strand
GGCTTGCATCTAACGGTCATTGCTGGTGCACTACTGGCCGTTCTTCGCGTGTTCGGCCTCGGTCGGGGGTGGTTGTTGCTAGTGGTAGGAGCGACGGCTTGGGGCTACGCTTGGTTTACCGGGTCCGAGGTGCCCGTCAGCCGGGCAGCTACCGGCTTGACGCTGTTTCTAGCTTGTGCCTGTTTATACCGACAGCGGCAGCTGCTCAACATCCTTGCGGCCGTGGCGGCGATCTTCCTGATTATGGACCCGGGCCAGCTGTTCGATCCTAGCTTCCAGCTTTCCTTTCTCTCCGTTGCGATGATTGCTGCGGTGGCGATCCCGGTGATCCACGCCACCAGTTGGCCCTACCACAAAGGCTTGTGGCGCATCACGATGGTGGAGCTGGATCCGTACTTCCCCCCGAAAGTGGCGCAGTTCCGGCTGGAGCTACGCTTGCTCGCACAAACGCTCAGTTACCTGAGTCGCCTCGGCCCAGGCTTTTGGCTTTTCTGCTTGACGGCTTTGCTGCGCGCCACGTTTCACCTTTACGAGTTGTTCGTCGTCTCGACGGCGATTCAAGCAAGCCTGACGTTGCCGATGGCTTGTTACTTTCATCGGGTGTCATTAGTCGCGTTGATCTCAAACCCAGTGGTCGTCCCGCTGATGTCCGCGGCCTTGATCGTAGAGGCGGCGGCAGTGATCACGGGCAGCCAAACCTTAGCGTGGGTCACGGAACGATTCCTGCGCGGGATTGTTGTCATGGTGGACAAGTTTGCCCAGCTGGACCCGGGCTGGCGTATACCCGACCCGCCAGGCTGGTTCACAGCACTCTATTTGAGCTTGCTTGCGCTGGTGCTGGTCTCCGCCACTCGGGCCACGCGCCTGTGGCGCGCTGCGGTCGTCGCACTGCTCATCGCGAGCGCTGTCCTGTTGTGCTCCCCCTTCGATCCCCATCTCGAACCAGGTGTACTTGAGCTAACGGCGATCGACGTCGGTCAGGGGGAAAGTCTTTTGGTCAAGTTACCCGAAAACCAACTCCTGCTGGTGGACGGGGGCGGGTTCCCCGCCTACAGCCGCCGGAAGCAAGTCCTACTCGACGCGGGCGAGGACGTGGTCGCACCTTACCTATGGGCTCGCGGCATTCGTCGCCTGGATGTGGTGCTCTCTACGCACAGCCACGAAGACCACCTGGGTGGGTTGATCGCTATCGTACGCAACTTTCGACCAAGCGAGGTTTGGGCGACGCCTTACAGTTCAGGCTCTCGCTGGGAGGAGCTTCAGAAGGAAGCGCATCGCCAGGGTATACCAATCCGCCTGTTACACAGCGGCCAACGCTGGAACTGGGGCGGCGCACACTTCCGCGTACTGGGCCCTTTGCCAGGCCGAGTGCCAGCGGACGAGCCTCACAACAACGACTCCGTCGTCCTGGAAATCCGCTACCGCTTGCATAGTTTTCTGCTCACCGGCGACGCAGAGGAAGACGTGGAACGGGTCTTGGTGGAGGCTCAGCTCGTCCAACCGGTCACCGTACTAAAAGTGGCGCACCACGGTAGTCGTCGATCCACACCGCCCGAATTCTTGGATGCCACGCGGCCGGCATTCGCTTTGATCTCCGCAGGCTGGGCAAACTCCTATGGGTTCCCTCATCCGGTGCTGTTGGAACGGCTCAGGGAGCGAAACGTCGCGGTGTTCCGGACGGATCAACACGGGTGCATCACACTCAGAAGCGATGGACGTAGGATCTCGGTAGACGCCTGGCGGTGGCCAGTCCCGAAGCAGCTACGTTGGACGCGGCCTAGTCCTGCGTGGGGCTCAGAGCCATGAGCACTCCCAGCGCAGGCGCCGCAACCCCGTGGGCTGGGGGCTCGTTCTCCATCGGCTGATCAGTCTTTCGAGTCTTGTTCGCTGCCAGCCTCCCAGTCCACTTCCACCGATTGCAGATCGGCGAGCAACTGCCGCGCTTGGGCGAGCATCTTGCGAGGTACCGAGACGATCCACTCTAGGTTCGGGTAAGGCGTCACTTGAACCAGAAGGGCGGGGATGCCGTGCGCTTCCAGTGCAGCGCGTACATTCAGGGCTTCGACCTCCGCAGATGTTCCTACGGCTCGAAACAGTGGTTCCATATCAAGCTCGGGCGACGGATCTGTCGTGGAATCGCTGGGCTCGGCCTCCAGCGCCGACCGAAGCACGGCCTCCGCTCTCTCGACCTCTGAGGCTCGCACCCGTACCTCCCACGCACCGGGCGGCACACCAGGCGTTCGGTCATTCAGCAACAACGGGCATAGGCCAGCTTCTTGCAAGATGGCCACCAGCTCTCTGGCTTCCTCCTCGGCAGAAGTCTCTGCCGAGCGAAAAATCGTCAGCCAGGACTCACCCTCCACTTGCCGACCTCCATCAAGCCGCCTGACGGGCCCTGCGCCGCTCGCCCGATCGGTTATAGCCCCTGGCAAGTTCCGCACGGCAACGGCGTTCGGTCTCCTCGGGGTCCTCGCCCAGTTCTTTGACCAACATCCGATGCAACCGTTGCAGCTCGTCTTTGTAAGCCGGATCTCTGGCCAGATTGCGGAACTCCATGGGATCAGCGCTCAGGTCGTACAACTCCTGCTCGGCAGGATGCCGTTCATCGGGCGCCGCATGGTAAACGTATTTCCATCGCCCGGTCCGCAACATCGCATAGCCTGAAGCGATGTTGTGCGCATAGTACTGGCTGACGGCCATATCCTTCCACGGCGTGGTCGGATCATCCATCCATCGCACCATGGAGTGACCGTTCCAGTCCTCCGGGGCGTGGGCGCCAGCCACTTCCACGATCGTCTGCACCAGGTCAACGATCGAACAGGCACCCTGGCGGCGTTGGCCGCCTTTCCAACGTTTGGGCCAGCTGATGATCAACGGAATGTGTGAAGCCTGCTCGTACATACAGTTCTTCCACCACAGCGTGTGCTCCCCCATGTTCTCGCCGTGGTCCGTAGTGTAGATCACGACCGTGTTCTCAGCGAAAGGGCTCTTGCGCAAAGCCGCGAGCACCTTGCCAATCTCTTCGTCGACCCATTCCGTCAAGCCGTAATATAGCTCTCGACCCAGCTTGACCGTCTCCTCCGCGACGTTCACCAATCCGAACCCATAGCGCAGGTGCTTGTAGTTGAGCGGCAAGGATTCTACGAAGCCTTCGGGGATTACCGGCATGGGAATGCGGTCCCGGAAATGCTGCCAGTAACGTTCCGGGACAATGAGCGGGAAGTGCGGCGCTAAGTAGCCCGCTACGAGGAAGAAAGGCTTATCCGAAGGACTGCGCTTCGAAAGAAACTCGAGAACGCCGGCCGTGACCCGGCGATCGTGTTCCATCACCGATGAAGTCTCGCCAGTGTGGAAGTCCTTGAAGCGCTGCCGGGCCGCTTCCCAGTTCACCGTGGTGTCGTCCGCCCTGCGCCGGCTGCCACGGCCCGTCATGAAAGACTGGTTCATGTTACCGCCGATCTCCGTAAAGCCGTAGCGGTGCGTTGCATCATAGTGCATCTTTCCGCACAAGAAGGATTCATACCCGACCCCGTTCAGTACCCTGGCAATCGATGGGTAATCTGGGCTGGGTAACCAGCAGTTGTTGTTCCAGGCGCTGATGCGATGGATGTACTTGCCTGCGGTAAAGGCCAGCCGGGAAGGCACACACAACGGCGAGTTGCAATACGCCTCTTCGAATGTGATCCCATCAGCCGCCAGGCGGTCGATGTTGGGCGTTCGGGCAAGAGAATTCCCGTAGCAACCCGCAACCTGGTAATTGTGCTCGTCACTGATGATGACCAGAATGTTCGGCGGCTTATCACGCAAGGCTCCCTGCACCCAGCGGGCCCACCTTAATGGCGCTGCAGCCACCGCGGCGCGCAAGAACTCACGGCGTGGGATCAGAGCCTTCCTGCCTGCCATGACCGAGTCCGCCTCCGCGGCAACATCATACCACCGGGATCTTTGCCTGCAGCCGCCGGCAGTGCCTCGATGCGGGAAAAAACCGGACGAATCGATGCAGCGCTTCGGCCACTTCCAACGTATTTGTTGATGGATGAGGCTCTCAGGGCCAGCGGCGAGTGTTCGCGTCAGAGCGTGGAGCTTCGATGAATTCACCGCCGTGGTCCGTCGTTACCAGGACATGGTTTACAGTCTCGCCTACCATTTCTTGGACAACGTTGGGGAGGCGGAGGAACTGGCCCAGGAGGTATTCGTGGAACTGTTCCGCAAGCGGCCCGTACTAGAGTCGGACGAGCACCTGAAACACTGGCTACGCCGCACGACTTGTCACCGGGCGATCGACTGGCTGCGGCAGCGTGCCCGAGCCAAGTCAGTGCCTCTGGATGAGCTGCCCGCAGCCCCAGAACAAGCGGCCGAACAAGACCCGTGGTTACAGGCGAGGCTCCGGCGGGCGATCGCTTCGCTTCCCCCTAAACGGCGACTTGTGCTCATCCTACGGTACCAGGAGGGCTTGACCGCCGAGGAGATCGCCAATCTGCTGGACATGCCGGCGAGTACGATCCGCGCTCAGCTCGCTCGAACACTCGCCTGGTTGCGCCTGAAGCTTCAAGTCCATCGACGAGAGGGGCACCCATGAACTGGCTTGACCAGGTTCTATCCGAAGCCTTGCAGCGCAAGCCTGCGCCGCCAGGGTTCTCTGAGCGCTTGAGAAATCGACTTGAGACCGAGGCTAAAGGCGACAGGCGCGTACAAACCGTCCCCCGAGCGCGCGTGCGGCTAATTTGGGCGCTGGCAGCGAGCCTGGCTTTACCCGCAGCCTGGCTCGGCCACCGCCTTTACTCGGACTACCGCGCAACACAGGCCGAACGTCTGGCCATGACTGCCCTGGAAATTGCCTCTAGCCAGTTAACCGCCATCGAGCAACAAGCCTGCAACCAACTAGGTTGGGCGCGAGCCGTCCTGGAGACCAGCGAATTTTGCCACGAAGGAGGAAACCAATGAAGCAGTTAACCACCGGCTTAGGCCTGTTGTTGATGGCTGCTACCGGCACCGCCCAAGACATCCAATTTCCGGCTCGTTTCGAAGAACTGGC
>JAUQPO010000016.1 GCA_030550335.1 Acidobacteriota bacterium | reverse complement strand
GTCTACATCCGTGACGGTCTTCCGGTTGAAGAGGTTGAAGAGGTTGGCGCCGGCCTTCAGCCGGTACTTTTCGCTCCTGAGCGGGATGATGTAATCGAGCCTCAAGTCGAAGTAGTTCTGAGTGGGCGTCCGTCCTAGAGCCCCGCGCCCGCCCACCGGGATCTCCCCAGCGTTCAGGTAGGCTGGGTGGGCTAGGAGTTTGGAGATCGGTGCGCCACTCAGAATCTGCCAGCCCATTCCGATATTCAGGCGATTACGGAAGAGGTAGTGGCCGTAAATATTGGCCACATGTCGCCGGTCAGTGGGCAACACGCCGACTTTGAACTGGTCGGCCAGGGCCGGGCTCCAAATGAAGTCGAACAGGGACGTGATATTGGGGTCGGACTGGCCGTTGTCGTTCCGGAACAAGCCCTCGTAATTCCCGAAGAGCTTGGCCAAGCGGTAATTGGCGTGGATAGCCCAGTTCTGCGCAAAGCGCTTCTCGACAGCGAGTTCGAGCGCCTTGTAAACCCGACGAGGATCAGGGAAGGTGTCGGGCACACCGTCCGGCCCGAGCTCGCCACTGTCGATGGTGAAGCCGGTCTCCGGATCGCAGTTCGGCCCACCGGTGCACTCCTTGGGGTTGTGGAAGATGTCGAGCTTCGCGCTCGGGTTGCAAATCACGTACTGCTGATGGATTCCGGCATTGGCGGCTTCCACCGTAACGCCGGAGATATCCTCCAGGGCTCGCTTGAGGTCACGGTAGACGAAGCGTGCACTGATGACCAGACCGCCGCCCATGTCGCGCTCAAAACCGGCAGCAATCTCTTCCTGATACATCGACTTGGTGCCACCGTAGATGATGGTGGGCTCGGTTCCAGTGGGGAAGAAGACCGTGTTCGGCACCACGGTTGCCTGGCTAAGCGGCAGCCCTGTGAAGTAGCCCCCGATGTAAGACTCTTCCTGGGACATGGCTCGCACAGCCAGATCTTGCGGGATCTTCTCAAAGAACCGGCCCCAGTTGGCGAAGAGCTTCATGCGCCGCGTACCTGTAGGGTCGATGATGAACCCCACTCGGGGAGCCCAGTTCGCAGCGAAGGTGTACCGGTTGACGTTCCCGGCTATCTCTTGTTGCTCCCAGCGCAAGCCGGCTTTGATGGTCAGGTACCGGTTCAGCTGCCAGGCATCCTGGACGAAAGCGCTGTGGTAGTCCGTCTCGGTTTCCACGGCCGGGTTACTGAAGTTGCCTCGGGCCACGCGGTAGACGTTCCGGTAGACTACGCCCCCGATAGTACGGCTGGGGTAAAGGTACAGGTACGCCCCGTGGACGGTCTTGCCCACGTCCTCAGGGTCGATTCCCCGAGCGGATGGCAACTGCCATTCGGGGCCCGAGTAAAGGTTGATGGCGTCGTAGTCGATCTGCTGGAAAGCGTAGCCGATATCGAACTGGTGTCCACCCAGCACGTTCGCGTTGCGGGTGAACATGACGCTGATCTGTTTGTTGTCGCCCTGGCTGTTGCCGATGTAGCCGATGCCACCCTCCAGCGTGTAGGTGGCGTTGGGCTTCGGCTTTGCATAGTTCCGAATAGCGTAGAGGTTTTTAGTGGCTTCCTCGGTGAAATAGGTGTGATTCCACGCGAAGCTGGCGTTCAACAGCGTGTTAGCACCGAAGTTGCCGTTGTACTTGACCGCCCAGTTGCGCGTCCCAAAGGTGGCTTTGGATTCCGAGTCAAGGTCGTCCCGCAGTAAGGACCTGTGCACGCCCGCCGGTAAGCGCGAGGGATCCCCGAACGCTGTCCCTTCCAGACGGTGGTTGTCGGTCAAGTTGAAGTTGATCTTACCCACCCAGTTATAGTGGCGACGCTTGGAATACTGGTAGCCCAGGCTCCGAGTTCCAAAGTTCTCCGGGCCGAGTCTCTTGGTCTCCGCGAAGGTGGGATTGAAGGCCCCATACCAGAAGAACCGATTCTTCAAGACTGGGCCACCCAGGTTGAATCCCACGTCCCAGCCGCTGCGGCCGTGGATCTCTGTGAGCGGGCTGGACGTGCGAGGCCCGGCGGGTGCATCGTCACGCCATTTCTCTCCAGCGTTGGGTTGCTTGTAGGTAGCCTCTGCCCAGTACGGGTTCACGTAGCCATAGACGGCACCGTGTAGCTCGTTGCCGCCGCTAGCCGTCACAATGTTGACCACTCCGCCAAGCGCTTGACCGTACTGGGCTTCGAACCCACCTGTCTTGATCTGGACTTCTTTGACGAAATCGAAGTTCACGCCAGTGCCCATCGATCCGTAGACGATCGAGTAGACACCAAACGCGCCGTAACCTTGATCGGTTGCCGAGATGCCATCAATGATGTAATAGTTCTCCAAGCCGGAGGCACCCGAAATCGAGGGGTTGGCTCCCCCGACACCACTGGGAGCGACACCCGGCGACAGGCGGAACAGGTTAGCGATGTTCCTGCCGACCGGGAGGTTGGTGTAGATCTCCTGAGTGATCGTCGAGCCCACGGTCGTCGAAGCCGTGTCCACAGTAATGGCGCTACCACGGACTTCGACCACCTCAGTAACCACGCCCGGTTCCAGTACTGCTTGGACGCTGGTTCTTTCGTTCGCTCTCACGATCACGTTTTCCGCCCGGTAAGCCTTGAACCCTTCGAACTCCACACGGACCGTATAAGTGCCGGGCGTGAGGTTCAAAAACAGGGCTTCGCCGCGCGGATTGGAAGTGGCTTTCTGCTCGCCCATCGGCCCGGTCAATGTCACCGTGGCTCCAGGGACGACGGCGCCGCTGGAATCTTCGACCAGGACGCTCAACGAGCCTTTGGACACGTCCGCCTGGCCAAACGCGATGCCAGCGAGCCCCAACAGAAAGCAGAGCACCACTGCCATCGTTCGATTCCATCGTGTGTGGTTCATGGCCTTCGTCTCTCCTTTCCGTCGAGGAATTAATGTCTCGTTATTTCTGGGATGATGGGTGCTGAAACATTTCGAGGTGATCAAGCAGTAGCCGAACAGCGGAATTGTGGGTCCACTGCCAGGCCTGCCGCAACAACTCCAAAGCTGGCTCTACTTGATTAGATGCTAGCCAGCACAGCGCACGTTCATATGCGGTAGCCGCACGCCACTCGTTGTCCGTGCGCCAGTTTGGACTGATGACCACCGGTGGCGCGAGGGTTTCAGCTCCACCAGCGATCACGAAACTCTTGGCTGTGGCGAGTTGCCAGTGGCGCTCCGGGTCCCGAACCCTGACCGCGATCCGGCACCCGCCCGGAGGGAACTCCTCTAGCGTAATCGTCCTGGCTACCAGCAGAGTACCTGAGGCATCTGCTGTGGAGGCGTCGAGCGTTTCTCGCCAGCTCCTGCGAGCTTTCCCACTGGTGGTGCCCAGCGCGTATTCGACCTCCAGTTTCGAGGGCTTCGGCTCGGGTAGCAGGATCTGGAACAGAATCCTCAGTGGTCGGTTGCTTGCAACTTGGTTGAAAGTCGCCGGGTAGAATTTTATGTTTCCGAATCGGAATGGCCGATCACGCGGGTCCTCGCGCAAATCCTCCACTAAGAGCAGATCGCTAAGGTGCGGCCTTTGGTCGTTTTGCGGTACATCAAACTCAGCCGTCGCTTCCGCTTCTAATGAGTCGCCGTCGCTGGCCATCACCACCAACGAATAGCGCCCAGGCGTGACTGGCATCCGATCTTCATAAGCCAGTGGCCGGAGCCGGAAGGCTTCCCATTGACCCGCGGGTACTGGGATCGCAGGCTGGTCAGTGCGTTCATAAATGAGCTGCCCTGCCCGGAACAACCGCGCGCGAACCTGGTGGCGGAGCTGACCACCAGCTGGTTCCGAGGAACGCGTGCATTGGTACTCCAATCGCCAATGCACCCATGGCTCACCGTCCTGAAACACCACCCACGTAGCCAGGCTGGCACGCGGGAGCTCGTATCGAATCCGAGACGTGACCCGCTCAAGCTGATAGGCTCGCTGGCGGATCGATGCGACGTAACTGGGCATTTGGTTAAAGCCGTGGACGGCGTTGATGATTTGGCTGGAAGCCATGGAGCCCGTAAACGTTTCGGTGTCGATGGGCTCGCCGGGGATTAGGCTGAGACTGGCCCGAGCCAGCTCCGGGTTGATGTTGCGCAAATAGTTGTAAGCCTGCCGTTTGGTTACCGCGTTACGCAGTAGCTTGTCCGGCCCGTCGACGTAAGGGTGATAGAGCCGGTAACCGCTAATACCGTCCTTCTCATAGAACAGCACATAGAAGAACGGTGGAAGCTCGGCCAAGCCCGGGTTGGCGTAAAACCACAACTCGATAGGGTAGAGTTCCTGATGCGCTGTGAAATTCATCGTGCTTTGGGGCCGGCCGAACAGGATGTACGTCTTGCCTCGGTCCGTCCTCCAGCCGTCAGTTCCCGCTTCGCGGCCGAAAAATGCATTGGCGTAAGCGACACGGCGATAGAATTCCTCTTTGAACTCGTTCTTCTCCGTGCCGGGCGTAGGATCTCGGAGCAGCCAGAAACGTTCGATGAACGCGTCGCGTTCGGCCTCGCCTCGCAATTCCAGAAATGCCTTGCGCTCCTCTGGGGTGATCAGGTAGCTGGTGGGGCCCTCTAGCCATTCTCGGTGCCGCGGGGCTAAAGAGTCGGCCCTCAGCTCTGGGACAAGCTGGGTGACTAGCGCGGCGGCGAGCGCCACCAGTAGCGTTCGACCAGCTAATTCACCCTGAGCAGCGTTCCAAACTGGCTTCATCGGGTGACCTCGTCGGATCGGGGAACGCGGTGACCGGGGCGGCTAACCCGGACGGGTCACAGTTCCGGCTGTCGATTTTTGGCGACCCCTCTCCGCGGGCCCCAGCCGCGGCACACCCGTTGGCCGTGGTTCACAGTTTCGGCACAGGTGCCAGCGACTCCACAGCCGGGTGGTGATCAACTGCAACTATACCACATCGCCTTACTCTGACAGTACAGCAAAGTGGGGCGCGGTCAAGGGGACGACTGGGCCCAGTACTCCGTGGTCATTTCCACAGCGGATCCCGGCGCCAGCTCCACCTCCGGACTCCAAAGCACCAGGCTGACCCGATTATCCCCGCGCACGGACCACTCCAAGCGAACCCGTTCCACGTCTGACGCCCGAAAGCTGTTGACCAGCTGCACACCCCCAGCCCGGTGGAACGTTTTCCACAGCCCTGCCGGCATCTGGCCCCCGGTGAGCGTTTCCGCCCCACTAGTTTCCAGTCCGGGCTCGAACAGGGTGCGGTCCACGCGGCGGCCGTCCCTAGCCGGATACGCAATCGCTAGCCGGGCGTCCTCGGGCCGTCCTGCACCGTAGCTGGCGCGCACTTGGAGTGCCGCAACGACTGGAGCGCTAGTGCCGTTTTCGAGTCGGTTCTCCAGCTCCAGGCGGTCTCCACGCAGGCGCACAACACGGTAAAGTCTCAAGCCATTGGCTAGCGAGCCCACTAGGCGCACGAGCTGGCTTGAAGCGCTGAGCACTTGCCACTGAACCGCCCAGGCACTGGCCTGGTAGTCCGGATGCACCTGGACCACGATTCCCCCCGTGTTGGGATAGCCCCGCTCGCCGGGGTCCGGTTGGTACAACAACTCGCTGTTGGACGGCTTATGCCTGAGCTGCACGATGCGGGCATTCAGCGCCGGGACCAGCTCCACCTTGAGTACATCGTTCTCGAGTGTGACCACGCCGTATTGCTGAAGTCGCTGCTCGAGTTCTTTTTCGTCGCTCTCCAGGCTACGGCCCTCATGCAGTTGTTGGATGCCAAAACGCCGGACTTCATCCAGGAATTTCCGAAACCGTTCAGCGATGCGGTCGGGCTCCGGCATCCCGTACCACCCGTCGCGGATCTCGAACGCCATCGAACGCACCAGCTCCACGTAATCGATCGAGAGCTTCACTTTACGTACTCGGTCCTGTACGACCGGATCGGCGGCCTCGCGCTCTGCTCTTTCCAAAAGCTGGCGAGCTTGCCCGAGGAACTCCCGCTCCAAGTAAGGTGCACTGGGGTGTTGGAAGATCCACAGGTGATGCCCACGACCCTCGGGCGGCATGCGTACCTGACGATGCAGTAGCTCCAGGTACTCGCCGATCAGCGGAGCGACGTTTCCATAGACGGCGTCCAGAAACTCGCGCATCGCCTGCCGGCCGTCTGACCGGACGTCCCATAACAGCCGGGCCATTACGTACGAGCGCAACTCGGCCATCTCGCCCCCGCCGCCTGGCGGGTAGGCTCCTTCCATGAACAACCCCACGACGCCATGCCGATGGTACATAGGTATGTCTTCGATCAATTCGTCGAAGTCAGGGAAGGGCATCAGGTAGTGGGCGAAGTTGGTGTTGTAGTGCCAGACGTAGAGCTGGTTGGTGATTTTCGCCCAAGCCCTGAGCCGGGCCATGAAGTAGGCATTGCGATCGCAACGCTCGTACGGATGCGCTTGGCAAGCCCCGATCGGGCACAGCCGGATGCGGACGTTCCGCCGCGGACGCACGCGAGCCGGCGGGGCTTCAGTGTACCAGTAGGCCAGCGTGTCGATAAGCTTGTCCGGATAGTGCTTCTCGACTTCCTCAGCAATGGCGTTGACGAATCGGAGCAACGGCCCGGAATGCGCTCCCCCTTCTTCTTCCTCGACCGCGCGGCAACGATCACACTCACACCAGCCCGTCCAGTCGTTCTGAGACACTGAAAAAATCGTGGCCTCGGGATGTGTCCGAATCCATTCGAGGACTTTTTGTGTGGCCAGTTGCAGGACTTCCGGATTCGTCAGGCAGAGCTGCGCTCGTTCCGCCCGTCGTTTGCCCGCAATCAGCGAATAGTATTCGGGATGATCCCGGAAGTATTGTTCAGGCGGGAGCAGCTGATAGAACGTGTGGACGAATGGGTAGTACTGAATCTTGCCGCCGGTCGATTCATCCAGACGCGCGAAGTGCCCATTGACACGGTTACGTGCCGCCCAATCCCGATCAAAAGCTTCGGTGAAAAACGGTTCGCGGTATTCAAACGACGGCTTGTGGATCTCGTGTAGGGCAGGCAGGCGTATGGTCTGTTGTTTCGGAATGCGGCTGACTTCGGCCGTGAACCAGCGACAGCCCAGTTTTTCCAGGAAGATGTAGACGCCATACATTGTTCCGCGCTGCCGCCCACCCGCAATGATTAAGTGTGGGCCGTGCGTGAGAATCACGGAGCCTTCCGACCCAAGCTCGTCCCAAGGAATTCGGACGCGGAGCCTGTCGAGTGGCCGGCTCCGGCCGACCAGTACCATCGGGCCCCTTCCAGGCCGTTCGTCGGACACAATGGGTAGGGTGCACCCGGAAATCTCCTTCAGGAACCGCTGAAGTTCTTCTGCGGCCCGACGCTCGGAAGGCGAAGCTTGGGTTGAGAGGACGATTTTGTAAGGCGAGTGCCCGTTTTCCACCAGCGTCAAGCCCGCCGCCAGACAGTCGATTCCCACCAGGCAGAGCACCCATCGAGCGATCTGCATTGTGACCTCCGCGAAAGCCCTCGAATACTCTATCACCAGCTCGACTTGGTGATGGCTCGCTTCGTCACAGAAAGGCCTTGCCGGTTGCTGGAGCGTTCCAGTAGACTCTTGGCGACGGGAGGTGACTGATGCGTATGAGCCGCCGAGCTTTCTTGCAGGGAGCTGCGGCCATGGCTGCAGTTCCGGTGCCCGTATACAGTGCGAACGACCGGATCCAGATAGGCGTCATCGGTGCTGGAGCCCGCTCGCACGAGTTGATGCAGGCGCTGATGGAATTACCAGGCAATGCCATCGTGGGGGTCGTGGATGCGTATCAGGGCAGGATCGAACGCACCAAGGACCGAGTCGGCAAGCACATCAAGGTCTATCCCGACTACCGGGAGATGCTTCAGGACCGGTCGATCGACGCGGTGCTGGTAGTGACGCCCGATCACTGGCATCACCGCATGGTGCTGGACGCCATCGCTGCAGGAAAAGACGTGTATTGCGAGAAGCCACTGACGTACCGTTGCTCAGAGGGCATGGAAATCGTCCGGGCGGCGCAGGCTAGTGGGCGCATCGTGCAAGTGGGCAGCCAGGGCATGAGTGGGCCCATCCAACAGAAGGCTAAGGAAATGATCAAAGCGGGCAAACTGGGGCAGGTGACGCTAATTCGCGCGACCTTCAACCGGAACACCGCTTCGGGAGCTTGGGTCTATCCGATCCCACCAGATGCCTCGCCCAAGACGGTCAATTGGGAAATGTTTCTGGGTCCCGCTCCGAAACGCCCCTTCAGCCTGGAGCGGTTCTTCCGCTGGCGTTGCTTTGAGGACTATTCTGGCGGGATCGCCACGGACCTATTCGTGCACCTTTGCACCACAATCCACTTTTTGATGGACGCCAAGGCGCCTTCCCGCGTGCTCGCTATGGGCCAACTCTACCGCTGGAAGGATGGCCGCGATGTACCCGATACGCTGAACGCCATCCTGGAGTACCCGGAGGGCTTCACCGTAAACCTCAGCGCCACTTTCAACAATCAGGTCACGGCTGAGGGCAGCTTCCAGATTCTCGGCACGGAAGGCACAATCAATCTGGCTGGAGGGCTAGAGTTCATCCCGGAGCGCGCGGTGGAGGATAACCGGTGGATCGTCGAGAGCTGGCCGAAACATCTGGAAGAGGCGTATTACAGGGATCCGAAGGTCCGACAGCTCGAGTTGCCTGACACGCGGCCGCCGAAGGCCGTCGAGGTAGTCGAGCGATACGCTCACGAGGGTTTGAACACCACGATCCTGCACTTACAGCACTTCCTCGAATCGATCCGCACACGCAAGCCTTACTGGCAAGATGCCTTGGCTGGCCACCGCGCTGCGGCGTGCGCTCATATGATCAACCTGTCGGCCAAACAGGGCCGCGTGGTCGAATGGGATTTCGAGCGCGAAGACATCAAGCAGGCGTGATCTCAGAGCCCGCCGACTCGCTTTGGTTGCGCAATTCGCTTTGGAGCCAGTTGGCGAAGATGCGGAGCCCGGTTGGCAGGTCCACCGTAGGACGGTAGCCGAGCAGTTGCGTCGCCTTCTGGATGTCGGCATAAGTTTGGGGTACGTCGCCCGGTTCCGGAGGGAGCCAGCGGAGCTGGGCCTTGACTCCGAGCGCTTCTTCCAGGGCGTGGACTAGATCGGCCAGGGTGACGGGCCGGTTGTTGCCCAGATTGATCACTTCGTAGGGCGTGGCATCATAATCCATCGCCGCGCGAATACCGTGAATGATGTCGTCGATGTAGGTATAGTCGCGCCGTGTGCTCCCATCGCCGAGGATGGGAATAGGCTGTCCCCGCAGCATCAGCCGAGCGAACTTGTGAATTGCCAGGTCCGGGCGCTGGCGCGGACCATACACCGTGAACAGACGCAAGGCGACGAACCGCATTCCGTAGAGATGGCTGTAGACGTGCCCGAGCAACTCCCCAGCCACTTTTGTCGCCGCGTATGGGCTGATGGGCAACAGGACCGGATCGTCTTCCCGCCAAGGCACACGCGGATTGATGCCATAAACGCTGCTGCTCGAGGCGAAGACGAACTGCTTGACGCCCCATTTGCGGGCTAGTTCGAGCAAGTTCTGCGTGCCGGTCACGTTAACTTGCTGATACTCTAAAGGAGCGGCGACCGACGGGCGCACGCCGGCCTTGGCGGCCAGGTGCACGATCACATCGTAGTCGTCTCGGGCTCGCTCCAAAGCCGCGGAATCTCGGAGGTCAGCTTCGATTAATCGGAATCGGGGATTGTCGCGGTGGGCGGCAATGTTACGTCGCTTCACGCGCGGGTCGTAAAAGGGATCGAAGTTATCCACACCCGTCACATACCAACCTTCTGCGAGCAGCTTATCCACTAGATGGCTGCCGATGAAGCCGGCAGCTCCGGTGACCAGTGCGTGAGGCATCTCACGCTATTAGACCAAACCCAGCAGGTCGCTATCGCTGGACCCCGCCGCGCCGCTAGGCAACTTTAGCGCCTGGACGCCTTAAGCCTCCTCCGTGGCTTCCTGCTTCGTTCCTTCTTCGGACTCGGTCTCCCCTTCTGTCTTGGGCTCTCCTCCGCCTTCTTCGTCTCTCTTCTCCAGTTCCTCGAAACTCTCGGCGCGTTCCAGCTCCTCAATGGCTTGCTCAAGTTCCTCGTCAGGCTCCTCGCCCAACTCCTGGGTCATACGACGCATGAAGCGCGCCAAGCTTTTAGGATCGTTCTCGTCCAAGTCACCGAAATTAGAAGGGTCGGCCAAACGCTCCAAGCGATCTTCCTCGGAGCGCACCATCGCGAAACGCGAGTAAAGCCGCTCGAGCCGAGAGCTGCCACACCGCGGACAAGTCGCTCCCTCGTCGGCTCCCATCCGCCGGAAGAAGATGCTTACCCGCCGCTGGCAATCCAAGCATCGGTACTCGTAGATCGGCATCGCTTAATTATTATCGACTGGCTTGAGCAGCAGCTCCGGTCCGAAGATCTGTCTGGGTTCGCCGCGGGCGGAAAGTTCTTCGGAAGTAAGACGTGGTGCTCGAGCAGGTAGGCAGCTGTTGCGATCCGGTTCCGC
The DNA here is from genome assembly GCA_030550335.1 of Acidobacteriota bacterium. Taxonomy (GTDB): domain Bacteria; phylum Acidobacteriota; class Terriglobia; order Bryobacterales; family Bryobacteraceae; genus JAUQPO01. The sequence continues at coordinate 13,008 of JAUQPO010000016.1, read as the reverse complement.
TTGGACGTGTCTATTGGCCGAGGACCACTATCGAGCCTGTGCAGCGGTTTGACTATCCTGAGAGTCTGCGCTCAAGGGCCATGGAAGTCCTAGAGATCGACGGCTCCCGGTATTCGGGAAGTGGCACGATCGTGCGGCAAGCAGTCGCGCTGGCCGCTTTGACCAATCGGCCGATCCGCGTGGTCAACGTGCGCGTTAAGCGTCCTAACCCGGGCTTGCGACCACAACACGTGCAGGTCATCGAGGCGATCCGGCAACTGGTCGATGGTCGTACGGAAGGTGTTCAGCAAGGATCGGGAGAATTCGTGTTCTGGCCTGGCCAGCTCCAGCCGCGCCGCCGCTACGTTTGGGACATTGGATCGGCTGGTTCGACCGTCCTGCTCGCTCTGGCCGTCTTGCCTGTAGCGGCATTCTCTGGCGTGCCACTTCGGGCTGAGATCCGAGGTGGCTTGTTCCAGGACTTCGCGCCCTCATTTTTCCATCTGAGAGACGTCGTCTTGCCGGTGCTGCGGCGGATGGGCTTCCAGGTCTCAGTTCATATGGTGCGTCCTGGATACGTGCCTCAAGGGGGCGGCATTCTGGAGTTGGAAGTCGAACCTGTGGTCGGTCCACTGCAGCCTGTCCGGCTCGAAAGAGCTGGAACCGTCCAATCGATCACAGGTATTGCGTTAGCTTCTCACCTGCGTGAGCGAAGTGTAGCCCGCCGCATGGCCCAAGCGGCGCAAAGGGTGCTTGAGCGCCGGGGCCTGAAGGCCCGGATTGAGCTCGTCGACGATGAGAGGGCAGTGCAGCCGGGTGCGGCCTTGGCTCTGTTCGCAGATCTAGAAAGTGGCGCGCGCCTGGGTGCGGACTGGGCGGGTGCGAAGGGCAGGTCCGCGGAAGCTATCGGCGAACGCGTTGCGAAGGATTTGCTTGAGGACTTGGACAGCGGCGCGACCGTGGACCGGCACGCAGCCGATCAATTGATCCCGTTCGCTGCGTTGGCCTCCGGCACGAGTTGCTATCGGGTACCGAAGCTCACAGATCACATTCAGAGCAACGCGTGGCTTGTGAGCAAATTTCTCGGGGCCAAGGTGATCCTGGACGACGCTTGGGTGTCGGTCGAGGGTGTGGGTTTTTCGCGAAGCTGACCGCACTGAGCGGGTTGCTGTCAAAGCGAGCTGCGGTTACGCCTCCGACACGCTTGGGGCGGAGCCGAGGAACCCACCAAACGAAACCCCGCTCCAGTCGCGATGCCCGTCACCATCGGCTGGAGCGGGGGTCGGTAGTTTCGAGTTAGACGCAAGCTTTGCGCTGCGCCGGACTCACTCGTGAGGGGCCGTTCTGCTGGAACGTTGGCCTCGTCACTGATCGAGTCCAGAGCTTTTGAGCGGCAGCACTAGCTGTCGACCACCTCCCGAGTGCCCTCGATCGACTGACTACCTGGTTTCATGTCGACTGGATCACCTCCTTTCTTCAGTGATGCTTTTATGCTAAGCGGTTTTCTGAAGCAGGTCAACCTCTGCGCGGTCTAGGCTGCTGGTACGAACGGGTGACGCTGAGCAGGCTGCTCAGTGCGAGCACACAGTGGAGAGCGAGGTTTCAGACCTGCTTGCTTAGGGTCTGCGAGCTGGTGCCGTCGCACCGGGCGTCACGGAGACGCGCTCGTCCATTGCTCGCTCGCCTCTATACTGATGACTCCCGCCGCTCAAATCCCGGCGGGATGCCCTTTCTGGGGGCCACTGCAAGCACCTGTGGTGACGCCAATGACAGGTGGGGTGCGTCGCACTGGTCGTCAGGCCTCCCCTCATGCATGTAACTGGAGGCTCGTGGGTTGTTTCGGGAGCGGCGTATGGATCAAGCTCGACTTGGTGAACTAGTTCGTCGTTGCTGGCCTGAGGCACCTGCCGGTTTGCGTTTCCGGCCCATCCCTACTGGGAAGTTCAACGAGTCCTTTTGGGTGGATACTGAGGATAAGTCTTTCGTCCTCCGCATTGCACCCCCGGCTGGTACACCAGTCCTGTTCTACGAGCGCGACATGATGCGCCAAGAACCAGCGATTCACGCGATCGTTGGCGAAAGAACGAATGTTCCTGTGGCCCGGATCGTAGGTTACGACTTTACTCGGACGGTCATCGACCGGGACTTCTTGTTGATGGAACGCCTTCCTGGGCGAGCGTGGAGCGAGGTGCCGTGGGTGGACACCCGGCGGGTGCTGGTGCAGTTAGGAGCGTACCTGGCGCAAGTTCATCAAATTCGTGGCGATCGGTACGGATACGTGGGACCGCACCAGCCTATGGAACCTCAGTCCTCTTGGGTCGACGCGTTCGGCATCATGTGGAACAAGCTAATCGACGACATCGAGGCTACTGGACACTACGACCAGCAAGAGGGTGCGTATCTGCGCAAGCTATTCGATCGCCACATGCGATTGTTTGACCGGCCGGTGCCTGCTTGCCTGCTCCACATGGACATCTGGCATCAGAACATTCTGGTCGACGAGCGAGGGCAGGTCACTGGGATTGTGGATTGGGATCGGGCTTTGTGGGGCGATCCTGAGATCGAGTTTGCAGTGCTGGACTATTGCGGGATTTCCGAAGAGGCTTTTTGGGAGGGCTACGGTGCGCGACGAGATTGGTCACAAGAAGCCCAACTGCGCTGGGTGTTTTACTACCTTTACGAGTTGCAAAAGTACATAGTGATCCGCCACGGTCGGAATCGGAATCCACAGGCCGCAGCGCGCTATAAGCGCGAGGCGTTAGCGATGGCGCGGCGCTTGCTGGGCAGCTGATCCGCCGAGCCGGCCTGGGTGCGCAGTCGTCAACTCGTGTGTTATGAGAATGTTGAACACCATCACTGCATCCGGGACGCACGATGCTTCAGTGAGCTTGCCCCATGCGGCAGTTTTGACTGACAGGGACGCTACGCTATGGACTCACCAAAGACGCCCGGCGCACAACTGGCAGGACAGAACGTCGAGCTGGCCCCTCTGGTTCCACGCCAGTATTTGCTCCCGTTTGTTCTCGTCACGGCGCTGTTCTTTTTCTGGGGGATCCCCAACAATCTGAACGACATTCTGATCAAGCAGTTCATGAAGTCCTTCGAGATCAGCCGGTTTAAGGCCGGCCTCGTCCAGTCCGCCTTCTATATGGGCTACTTCCTCCTGGCCATCCCTGCAGCGCTAATCATGCGCCGCTATGGGTACAAAACGGGACTGGTTATCGGGTTGATGCTGTACGGGGCCGGCTGCTACCTCTTCTGGCCCGCGGCTCACATCCGCCAATACGGATTTTTCCTCTTTGCCCTGTTCGTCATCGCCAGCGGACTGGCCTTCCTGGAAACTGGAGCCAATCCTTTCATCGCGGTGCTCGGCGACCCGAAACGGTCTGAACAGCGGCTGAACCTCTCGCAAGCCTTCAACCCCTTGGGAGCAGTAACAGGGGTGCTTGTGGGAACCATTTTTATTTTCTCGGGCATTGAGCTCACGCCTGAGGAAATCGCGGCGATGAAGGCCGCGGGAACCTATGCCGCGTACCTCGAGCACGAGACCATGCGCGTGGTGAGACCGTACTTGGTGCTGGGGACGATAGTGATCGTCTGGGGATTGCTCATCCTGTTGACTCGCTTCCCTCGCACGGCCGATGAGATCCGCGCCGAAGAACCGGGCAACCAAGGCGGGTTGCGTGAGCTACTGCGTTATCGGCACTTCGTGCTCGGCGTCATCGCCCAGTTCTTTTACGTGGGCGCGCAGGTGGGCACATGGAGTTACTACATCCAGTACATCCAGGACTATACGCGACTACCGGAAAAGTCCGCGGGCTACTTGCTGACGGGAACTTTGGTCGCATTCGGTGTAGGCCGCTTCACCTCCACGTGGCTGATGAAGTACGTGGCGCCCAACAAGCTGATGGGCGTTTATGGACTGATCAATGCAACTCTGGCCGGTATCGCTGTGCTGCATCCCGGTTGGCTGGGAGTGTGGGCAATCTTTTTGACCAGCTTCTTCATGTCGCTGATGTTCCCCACCATCTTTGCTTTGGGGATCAAGGAACTCGGGCCATTGACTAAGTTGGCGGGCTCGTTCTTGGTGATGGCCATCATCGGAGGGGCAGCATTCACACCGGTCATGGGACTGATTTTCGAGCTCACACGCAGTATGGCCCTGGCCATGACTGTGCCGCTCGTCTGTTACCTGGTTATCACCTACTACGCCTTCGTGGGCTGCAAAGTGCGACTGCCCGGACAGGTGGGAGCACTAACGACGTGATGCGCCGGTGGGGCGCTGATAACTCAACCGCGAATCCAGTTTCCTAAAAGGTGACGCTCGCCCAGAGCTGGGCAGCGATTTCTGAGTCCGCGGCGGCCAGATTGTGGTTTTCAAGCGGGTCCTCTTGCAGATCGAACAGCAAGGGTCCAACGGCCTTCTCCCGCTCGCCTTTCTTCGAGCTTGGATCAAAGCCGGTGATCAGCTTGTAGCGGCCATCCCACACCATACGCCAGGAGCCCAGTCCGGATTGAACCCAACGCCGGTGATGTTCGGTCTTTCCCTCCAGTACTGGGCGCAAGGAGCGACTGTCCATGTCCTCGGGCCGGCGGACCCCAGCGTAGTCCAGGAATGTGGCGGCCAGGTCCATCACGCTGACCAAGGCCTGGGAGCGGACCCCAGGTTGGACACCCGGACCCGCGATTAACAATGGCACTGAGACCGACGGGTGATACGGCACTGACTTTCCCCAACGATCGTGGTCGCCGAGCATCTCGCCGTGATCGCTGCTGAAGACAATCAGCGTGTTTTCGAGCTCGCCACGATCCTCAACGACTTCGATGAACCTGCCGATCCACCGGTCGATGTTTTCCACCATGGCTGTATAGTTCTGCCGAATAGCATTGTGTACCGATGGTGGAATTTGGCTCGAGCCGTTTGGAAGGGGGAATGTGCGATCACGGCAGGTGCGCTCCATCTCTCGAGTGATGTCCATAGGAGAGTGGGGACCGGTGAAGTTGACTTGCAGGAACCATGGGCGGTTACGTGGCGCCCGGCGTAATAGTTGAATGGCGTTGTTGGCCACCCAGTTGTCGCAGTAAGCCTCCTCAGGAAGGGGTGTAGGCTCGGTCACGGTGTAGTTGCCCAGTTCGGATCGTCGCCGCGCGAAATCCTTGACGTGCAACTCAGCAAGGCCTCGCTGGTGCAAGAACGCCATGTAGGGATCCTTCGGGGTTTCGGCTCCGCTGCGGATGGCGTCCCATTTGCCGGCGTTATCGATCCCATCGCTGAAGCCCCATTCTCGGAGCAACCGCTTCCCGTCTAGGCCCCAGTCCAAAGTCGCCTTGTGGAGGTCGAACTTGCCGCACCCCATCACGTGGTAGCCGGCCTCCCGCAGCATCGCGTAAAAGGTGGGCTGCTCCAGTGGGTAGTCATAAGCATTGCTGGGCACGCCGCAGCGGTCGTACTCTTTGCCCGAGGCCAGGCACGCTCGTGCCGGGGCGCACAAGGGTGATGGGACCACGGCACGTTGGAATCGGACTCCGCGTGAGGCGATCCAGTCCAGGTTCGGTGTGCGGGCGGGGATCTGTGGATTCCCCACCCAGTCGTACCGGAGCTGGTCTGGGAAGATGAAGAGGAAGTTCGGGCGCTTGTGGCCCAGGAGGAACGGGCCACGGGCCAGCGCAACGACCGGAGCAGACGACAACAAAGACCTACGTGTCAGCTCAAACATGGCTTAGGCGCAGCGATTGCGCCTTCCAGTATAAGCGCAGCTTGATTGGCATCCCAGCTGGGGTGGGTAAGCGGGAAGGCCGCTATCTGGATCCGAACCCTTCAGTAATCCCGAGCGGTGGCCTGCGTCATTAGAGCGCGCTGCAGACGGCTATGTTTACGGCTATAAGAGAAGTAGATCACAAGCCCGATCGCCAGCCAGCCGATCAGCCGGATCCAGTTGGACTCGCCCAGGCCGTACATGAGTAGCAAATTCGTCGCGATTCCACAGAGGGGGACGAAGGGGACCAGCGGGGTACGGAACGGTCGTGGGGCGTTCGGATTGGTTTTGCGCATGATCAAAACGCCCGTGCACACGATCACAAAAGCGAACAGCGTGCCGATGCTCGTCATACTGCCCACGAGCGTAATCGGCATGAAAGCAGCCATAGCACCGACGCCGATCATCAGGACGAGGTTGGACCGCCAGGGAGTTCGGTAGCGCGGGTGAATCTCGCTGAATAGTTTTGGTAGCAAACCGTCGTTCGCCATCGAGAAAAATACCCGCGATTGACCAAGCAACATGACCAGGATGACTGAGGTGAACCCTGCGACGATGGCGATCTTGATCAGCGGCTGCAGCCACTTGAAGGGTGTGTAACTGATGGCCACGGCCACCGGCGCGGCCACGTCTTTGAATTCGGTGTAGTGGGCGAGTCCGGTCATCACGATCGAGAAAGCTACGTAGAGCAACGTGCAAATGGCCAGCGAGCCAATGATCCCGATAGGCATGTGACGCTGGGGATCGCGTGTTTCCTGAGCCGCTGTCGAGACCGCATCGAACCCGATGTAGGCGAAGAAAATCACCCCTGCAGCCCTCAGGACGCCGCTCCAGCCAAAGTGGCCAAATTCGCCCGTGTTTTGGGGAATGAAAGGGACGTAATTTTCCGGCCGGATGTACCAGACGCCGACACCGATGAAGGTGAGTACCACGCCCACTTTGATGAGCACCACCAAGGCGTTGACCGTGGCCGACTCACGGATGCCGATCATCAAGATGAGGGAGATGACGACGATAATCAGCACTGCCGGCAGGTTGATCGCGCCATGGACCAGTTCGCCGCTCGGCAGTTGTACCGGTTGCCAGGGGGAGGCGATGATGGCGGCCGGCAGCTCGATCCCTAGGTCGTGGAGGAAGCTCACGATGTAAGCCGACCAGCTGATGGCCACGGTAGCGGCGCCCACCGCATACTCGAGCACCAGGTCCCACCCGATGATCCAAGCCAGCAGTTCCCCCATGGTGGCATAGGCGTAGGTATACGCGCTGCCGGCAATCGGGATCATCGTGGCAAACTCGCTATAGCAAAATGCTGCGAAGGCGCACCCGATCGCCGCGAGGATAAAGGAGATGGAGATAGCCGGGCCGGCATATTCCGCCGCGGCGATCCCTGTCAGCGAGAACAAGCCTGCGCCGATGATGGCTCCGATGCCCAAGGCCACCAAATTCCACGGCCCCAGGGTCCGTCGCAGCGTGTGTTTGGCTTCGACTTCCTGCTGAATCCATTCCAGCGGTTTGGTCGCCAACAGTTTCATCCCGTAGCCAGTCCTTTCTTTCGCCACAGGTAGTAGATGGGCACGCCTAACAGGACGATCAACAACCCCGGCCAGGTGTAATTCGGCTTGTACACCAGTAGGATCGAATCCACCAGTATAGCTGCGATCAAGTAGATCGCCGGCACCACCGGATACCCGATCGCTCGGTATGGGCGGGGCAGCTGTGGTCGCCGGTAGCGCAGGACGAAGACGCCCGCGATCGTGAGAATGTAGAACAGTAGAACTGCAAAGATAACATAATCCAGCAGGTCGCTGTAAGTTCCACTCAGCACGAGTAAACACGCCCAGGCACATTGCAGCTTGAGCGACACCGCTGGCGTGCGCCATCTGGGGTCGATTTCAGCGACTCGGCGGAAAAACAGCCCATCTCGGGCCATCGCATAGTAGACTCTGGCTCCTGCCAGGATCATCCCGTTGATACAGCCAAAGGTGGAAATCATGATCGCTATCGCCATCAGCTGCACAGCAACAGGGCCGAGGACCACCGCTACCGCGGCTGTGCCTACGCGATCGGCAGGAGCCGCCTGGATAGCTTCCAACGGCAGCAAACGCAAATAGGCTAGGTTACATAGCAAATACAGGGCCGATACTATGCCCACTCCCAACCCTAAGGCCAACGGCAGGTTGCGGTGAGGGTTCTTGACCTCCTCGCCAGCGAACGTCACGTTGTTCCAGGCGTCGGAGGAAAACAGCGAGCCCACCATAGCGACGCCGATCCACCGGATGGCCTCCCAGCTCCAGTCTCGGCCCGCCCAGAACAGGTCGAAGTTACGTACAATGGCCTCTGGGCTGCGGTGCATAAAGCCCAGGACGATCAAGGCCAACAGGGCTCCAACCTTGGTCGTGGTAAAGAGGTTTTGGACGGCGGCTCCCACCCGGAGGCCTCGCAGGTTCACCCAGGTCAGGAGACTCAGTACGCCCATCGCCAATAGCTGCTGCGTGCTGATGCGCAGCGCCCCGGCTCGCAGCAAAAAGTTGGTTTCTGATATCCAGGGCAGAAGCACGCCGGTGAATTTGGCGAAGGCCACGGCCACCGCGGCAATCGTCCCCGTTTGGATCACCAGGAACAGCGTCCAACCATACAAGAAGCCGCTGAGGGGACCGTAGGCTTCGCGGAGGTAAACGTACTGTCCGCCGGCTCGAGGCATCGCCGCAGCCAGCTCCCCATAGGTGAGGGCTGCCATGAGGGTCATCAAAGCGGTCACCACCCAGGTGGCCATAAAGAGTGCTGGGGAACCCGTTTGGCGAGCGATGTCGGCGGGAACGATAAAAATTCCGGAACCGATCATCGACCCGACGACAATTGCCGTGGCGTCGAACAGGCCAAGGCCCCGGATCAGGCTGGGTTTGACCTCAGTAGTTGCAGCCATTCCTCGATCCTCGCTCGCAGACTGAGCCGGGTACAGGGGATGGGGTAGAGGTCGGCGATCACCGCCACCGAATCGGCGCCCGCTCGCAGCACATCCTGGGCGTTTTCCCGCGTAATCCCACCGATGGCCACCAGGGGACGGTCCGTCAACGTACGCCACCGCGCGAGGTTCTCTAACCCTACGACCGGGTCTGGCCGGGCCTTGGAACGCGTGGCGAAAATCGGCCCCAACGCCAGGTAGTCCACCGGTTCGTTCGCCGCCGCTCGGAGTTGCTCCTCGCTGTGTGTGGAGAAGCCCACTACCGCGTCGTCTCCCAGGATCTTGCGAGCCTCGCGGGGCGGTAGGTCGTCCTGACCCAAGTGCAGTCCAGCGTTCAGCACCCGAGCAATGTCTGCTCGGTCGTCGATGACGTAAACCGCGCCGGCGCGTTCACAAAGAGCCGCGATCTGCTCGGCAGCCCAAAATACCCGTCGGGTAAACGGCCCCTTATGGCGAAATTGCAGGATTTTCGCACCACCTTCCAAGATCGCCTCTGCAGCCGACACCCAGTCCAGCTGGCATTGGTCCAGCGTGGCTGTGTCCAGGATGGGATAAAGTACAGGCAGCTTCATCGCAAATGTTGCTCGAACCACTCCACGGTACGGCGCGAGGCGTCGATCCACGTCTCCTCCCGCACGAAACCATGATCCTCCTGCGGGTAGTAGACTTGGACGAACCGCTTGCCTTCCCGAACGAGCTTGTCGGTGAGATGGACGGCGTCCTGGACGAGCACGTTACGATCGAGCATCCCGTGGACGATCAATAGAGGATTCTTCAGCATGCCTGAGAAAAAGATGGGCGAGCTGCGGCGATAGGCTTCAGGGTTCTCGCGAGGGGTATTCAACCGCTGACGGGTGTAAACCGCGTTGTAATTATGCCAGTCGTTTACCGCCGCCCACGCAACGCCTGCACGGAAAACCTCCGGAGCGAGGAACATCGCCATGTTGGTCAGAAAACCCCCGTAACTAACGCCCCAAATGCCTATCCGGTTCACGTCGATGTTACCGAGCGAGCGTAAGTAGTCGACCGCTCCCAGCAGATCTTCCAGATCCAGGCCGCCCAAGTGGAGGTACACATCGGTCCGCCAGGTGCGGCCGTAGCCGCTGCTGCCCCGGTAGTCCACGTCCACGATCACAAACCCTCGGTTGGCCAGGTAGCAGTTGAGTACGTAGCGTTCTTCGTGGTAGCTACCCCACTGTTTCAGCACACTGGTGGCGTAGCCCGCACCGTGGACGAAGAAAATAGCAGGCCATAATCGCCCCTCCCGGCGATCGAGCTCGTAGCCGGGAGGGAGCAAAAGCTTCGCCGCGACAGGCTTGCGGTCGCCATGAGAGGGGAACTGGACGAATCGGACGCGTGGCCATGGGAACTGTTCGAAACTCGGCTGGACCCGACGAGTAACGCGCTCGTTCCCCACCCACAAGTCGGCGGGTTGCGTGGTCGTAGCCCGGAGCCATGCGATGTAGCGCTCGTCCTGGGTCACCAGGCCCACGTGAATGCCTTCGCCCTCCGACAAGCGCTGCTTGTCAGTCCCGTTCGGCCGGATCCGGTAGAAGTGGCGCTCAGAGGGCCCATCCTCGGTGGACTGGTAGTAGATGTAGTCGCCCAGCCACTGGGGCCCGTAGGCTTCCCGGTCGAAACTCAAGCTCTCTGAACGTGCCTCAAACGGTCCACGGGTTACCTGCTCGACCGGCCCCCCGGTAACCGGAGCCCGGTAAATATGCGCCCACCCATCCCGCTCGCTGACGAACCATAGCTGGGATCCGTCGGGAGAAAATCCGAATTCGGACCAGTATACCCAGCACGGATCGGATTCCTCGTATGTCCAGAGCACTCGCGCCTGGCGCGCATCTATGGTCACTAACCGTTGCCTCTTCATCGATGCATGCACCAGGCGGATCGCCAGGTAACGGCCATCCTTGCTCCAGACGGGTTGAGAGCCGTAAAACCGGCCCTCCCATGCTAGCGGGAGCGGGATACTTGCCTCCCCTTTGGCGTCGATGAGAAAGAGTTGCATCGGGACGGGTTCATCACCCGCCAGCGTCCGCGCCAAGGACTCAGTTTCGAGCAGCCGGCCGGCGAAGACGCCTAGGGGCAGCTGGCGCACATTGGCTGAGCGTGTCCAGCAGGCAAACCGCGCTCCGTCTGGAGCCCAGCTGCAGGCGACCAACGTTCCCTGAGATGACTCGAACGACGTCACTTGCCAGATCTGGCCCGTGCGCAAATCGTGGATGAACAGTTGCCCTTCGCGCTCGTACGCCAGCCGTTCGCCATCTGGCGAAAACTGCGGGTTGGATTCGGTAGCCCGAGTCCGCGTCAGCCGCAACGGTGCAGACGAGCCGTCAGTAGGGACCACGAAAATATCCCCTCGGAAGACAAACGCCGCCTTGCGACCGTCTCGCGAGAGCACGTATGCGCTGATGCCAGCCTGTGGCTCGGGATAAAACTTCCGGACCTCATCGGTTTCAGCACGGCTCAACAGCAAGGGGTCCCGGAAGTCTTCCAGGTTACTCAACCGCACCAGGCGCTTCCTGTCTGCGTGGTAAGCATACAGGTCCCGGAAGCGATGCCCGCGCTCATTCCACAAGAAGGCCAGTACGTGACCCTGTTCGGACCATTGCAGACTTTGGGGTGGCGTGCCCCATAGGTAAGGCCTGCGGTAGAGGCGCTCGAGGGTCCACTCCTCACTTGGGACTTGCCCGCCCATTACCCCGATCGGGCCCGCCATACAAAAGACAGCGATGACGATCCGGCGAAGCCACATGCGTTTAGCGACTATGATAGCCGTGCTTGCTGCATTCTCACCCACCGGTAGGTCAGTCGTAGCGAAAGGGGCCACACCTCAAGGCGTCCCGTACGCGTTCAAAAGTCAGACACGTTGCGATCCAATCGCCGCGGGCTTGGCTTTCAAACCCAACCGCGCAGCCAGTACCAGGCCAGCCCGATCCATTCATGCAAAGCTTGGTAGTTTCTCCGAACGAGCTCGGCGTTGGGAAGCCAATCGTGGATACCTTGTGGGGGCCGCTGGGTGAAGAAGCAACAGGGCGCCGGCACAACAGCAATCCCCTGCTTGCGTAAGGAGAGCTCAGAGCGGAGCATGTGGTAGCCCTCGGTCACCAGCGCCACCCGGCGGATTCCCCGCGCCCGTAAAATTTGAGCAGCAAATTGCGCGTTCTCGTGGGTATCTCCAGATGCGTTCTCGAGCCAGACGGCTTCGGCCGGGATCCCCTCTCGGATCAAAATCTCGCGCATCATTTCGGCGAGCGTCCCTTCTCGAGCAGACCGGTTGATGGGACCGCCACACACCACTATCGGCAAAGGCTTCCAGTGATGGTAAAGCCAAGCTGCGTGTCGCGTCCTCCAATAACTGTGCTTCTCGGCCTCCAGGCGTGGGTGAGTAGGGTACACAGGCTCCGCTCCAGCTGCGAACACAACTATGGCTTCCGCGTCCCCTCTCGGCAAGTCTACTGGCGGGTAGAACCGCTCCAGACTGGCGCTACTGAGCCACGCGCCGGGCCAGCTAGTCCAGTACAGGATTGCAACCGACAGTAAGATTCCGGCTAAGAACCGCGTGCGAGACAGGTGCCGGCGCGAGAGCAAGATCAAGAGAAAGAACCCAGGCGGCACCAAGGTGAGTACGGGGTCGATGTGCGTCATCTCCGAAGAGTATAGTTTTCGTTCCGGGACCTGCTCTGCCACCGAGCCGGGATCCGGAAAAACCACGGCAAAGGTGGCGGGTTTGACTTGACCAACAGCTCTGTTCGATCTTCAGAGGATCAGGAGGTAACGGTCTTGAGGTTAGGAAGGAAAGTCCTCTCGGGCGCAATTCTTGCGAGCCTGTCGGCCCTGACAGCCGGCCCGGGCGAAGCTGCAGATGAGATTGACCGGAAAGTAGACGAACTCCTTGCGCGGATGACTCTCGAAGAGAAAGTTGGGCAAATGACCCAACTTTCGATTCAGACCATCTCGCGTCGTCCCCAAACGCCCGACCAGGAGCACGAACTCGATCCTGCAAAGTTGGAAGAGGTGATCCTGCAGTATCACGTGGGCTCGATCCTCAACGTTTGGGAGGGCGCTTTCAGCCTGGATCACTGGCACCAGGTGATCACCGCTATCCAGGACGTGGCTATCAAGAAAAGCCGGCTGGGAATCCCGATCCTTTACGGGATCGATTCGGTGCATGGCGCCAACTATGTGCGCGAGGCTACGATCTTCCCTCATAACCTGGCCATGGCGGCCACCCGCAATGTGGAGTTGATGCAGCGAGTGGCCGAAATTGCGGCGTTGGAAACGCGCGCTGCGGGTATTCCT
>JAUQPO010000268.1 GCA_030550335.1 Acidobacteriota bacterium | reverse complement strand
TGCGCTGATTTCTTGAAAGAGTTGGGCGCCGGGCTCACGTAGTTGACACTGCCCAGCGAGGCCCGCCAAAGCCTGGCAGCTCCCGGTGCGGCACTCACCCGGGTTCAATACTTGCCTACACACCCGGCTGGGAGAGGCAACCACTGTCGAATCCCGCGACTCGCCACCAGCCAGCCCCATAGCCACATCTCGCCCCAGCCTCCCCGAAGCGCCTACAGCGCTATCCGACTTCGAGCTTCCTCGCCCGCGTCCTGCAGAGAGCTCTTGCTGGACTTGCGCCGCTGCTGTTTCTCTCGCCACCACTCCACCGGATCCTGGGCCTTCTGCACCACCTTGGCGATGCGGGCGAGGCTCTCGTCGAGGACTCCCAAATGCTCCGGTGCGCGCAAATCCGGGTTGGCCAGTTTCAGGGCAATAACGTTGGCTCGTATGGCATTGGCTGCGTTGATGGCCTCGTAGCAAACGGTTTCTAAGGCTTCTCGCCAGGCCCGGTACTGCTCCTGCTGCATTTTCGATCGTGAACGCCAACGCTGGCGCGACCAGTAGGTAAGGGTCGCAACAACAGTGGGGAGCAACGGCCATGCCAAGGTGCGCCACCCAGACCCCGACCCGCCCAGCCACCATGCCCAGACCGCCGTCACGACGAAGAACGCCAGGCCGAAACCGGTCACCTGCCGCCAGAAGCGCGGCTGCGCAGAGCGGTGTTGCTCCGGCGCAGTCTGAGGGGTGGCGGTCTCTACGGGTGGCTCATTCTGAACAGACTCCGTGGCTGCCGTCCTCGTCATGACGACCTTCCTGCCGCGATGCCTAGCTGCTGAAACACGCTTGCAACCACACGGCTGTTCAAGAACTGTTCCTTGTCGCTGGTATCCAGGCTCTCCGACATCGCCACTGGCTTGCCCTCCGCCAGCAAGGCGACCGAGGCGATTTTCTCCTTCTTCACCCACACCTGGACGCGGCGCGCCGCCTCGTAAAGCTCGATCATGGCTTTCTTGGCGGTCTCGCCGGGTCGCTGATCGAGCTGGCTAGCCAGCGTCAGCACCTGCTCCTCGAGAGGGAACAAACCCAGCTCTTGCACTGTCGAACTATCAAACATGTGTTCCAGCAGGGTTTGGAAGATGTGCTGCACAGGGACCACGAAGCGGGGGCCGTTGTAACGATCCTCGACGTCCAGTTCACCTCCGGATCCTTGATGGACCAGGCGCACCAGGCTCAGCCGGTACTTGTCGTAGAAAATCCCGTACCGGTCAAGAGCGAGTACCAGCTCCTGATTCTCGGCGCGGACGAAATCCCGCGTGCGCTCCAGGGGATCACCCCGCCGCACTTGTAGCTCCAGGTTGTGCCTCAGCTTGGCGGCGAAGCGATCCACCAGTTGAAGCTTAACGTGAAGTTCGTCCAAGGCGACGAGAAAGTCACCCAGGCCGTAGATCCAGTCAAAAAACGCGAGCTTGAATCGCAACCCGTTGATGGTCGGTTGTCCCATTTCGCTTTCGGCAGTGGCGGATCGAAAGCAGCTCGCGGGAAGCCTGCCGCGGATCAGTTCCGGCTGCTGAACAAGGAAGCCAACCGATCCGCTACATCCTCGACGTCCCGGACCACGTCGTCATCCAAACCCTCCAACTCTGTAGGCCCGGCCGCTCGAACAGCCCCCACAGCTGCGATTTGGACCAGCTGGGTATGCTGCTTCGGATCGACGCCACAGCCACCCCCAGCCAACCCAAACATCGCTCCTAAACCAGCGGACGCGAAGTCACCGCTCGTGACCGCCCCGAGGTAGGCCGCAGCAGGCAAAGCGCCAGTGACGACCGCCGAGCGAGCCAAATGCTCGTTTGCCGAAACCAGTTCCTGCCACTCCAGGTAGTTGTAAACGCAGCCGGGATCACCCGCTTGGATATCGCCGGTATAAGACAGCGCTCGAGCCCGGCACCCACCGCAGTAATGCTTGTAATCGCACACTCCGCAGTGATCGCCCCGGTCATCCCGGTCCTGCAGCGTGCGGAATAAGGCGTTATCCCAGATCTCCTTGAAGCTCTGCCGGCGGATGTCGCCGACCTCTTCAGACGGGATGTACACGCAGGCGTTGATGATGCCATTGGGCTGGATCGAGCAGTAACATCGGCCCGCACCGCAACCCCCAACATACCGCGACAGCACCATCGTCTTGCGACCCTGGCCCTTGCCCGCATGCCCCGTAGCGAAGAAGCCTTCGTCAGGACCGTAGACAATGCAGGACCGCCCGAATTGTGGCGCTGTGGAAATGATGCTGATTTTGCCCTCCTGCAGGTGGTACTGCAAGCGCCGCATCAACCATTCCCGTTGGCTGGGCGTGAGGTCATGGTGCA
Source organism: Acidobacteriota bacterium (assembly GCA_030550335.1). GTDB lineage: Bacteria > Acidobacteriota > Terriglobia > Bryobacterales > Bryobacteraceae > JAUQPO01. The sequence goes on along the minus strand of JAUQPO010000268.1, from coordinate 2,718 downwards.
GTATCTCCTTGCCGCGACCAACGGGGATGAAGTTGAAGTGGGCGAAGGTAGAGCAGCCGAGATCGATCGCAAACCGAATGAAGTCGTCCACCGTGTGAACCGTCTCGCGAGTGAAACAGGTGGCCATGCCGGTGCGAATGCCGGCCGCGACCGAGTTGCGTATCCCTTGGATCGAGCGGGCCCAGGCACCCTTCAACCCTCGAAACTCATCGTGCTCATCGGGATTCAAACTGTCGATGCTGACCTCGATGTATTTCACACCGGCTTCTTTCAAGCGGGCGCACATCTCCGGCGTCAGCAACATGCCGTTGGTAGCGATGGTCACATGGAAACCCCGCCGCCGGCAGTGCTCCAGTACCTGCCATAAGTCCCGTGCCACCAACGGCTCGCCCCCCGCAAACGCCACGAACGGCACGAACTCGTCGGCCATCTGATCGAGCAAGTCGATCTTTTCGTCCGTCGTCAGCTCATCAAGCAGGGGCTTGTGTTTGGCGTCTTGGTAGCAGTGCTTGCACGTGAGGTTGCAAGCCTGGGTGATGTTCCAGACGGTGAACAACGGTGCCGTGAAGCGCTGGGGCACCGTCAAACCGTAGGTGCCGATGCTCTTCATCGTTAGCAGCAACGACTTCACCGTGGGTGGGTGCTTGAACAGCTGCCGCTTCATCGTCTCCTTGTCCAGTCCGGCCCGCTCCAGCGCCTTGTCGATCAACCAGTTCGGCAACGCCCACCGAGCCCGATCCCAGCCACGCAAATCTGGATTGTCGTAGGCCTCGCAAAGCTTCTCGAACCATGTCTTGCCGTCGCTGCCCCGGCGGCACATCCACAACATCAACTTCCGCACACTCGGCCGGGCCAGTATGTCCTCCAGCACGTGGTGCGTCTTCGGGAGGCCCAAAGTCACGCGAGGTGCCTGCGGTCGCTTGTGTGTTTGCACTTTCCGCGTTGAGTTGTCCAGGTACATATACCCCTCCCCTGCGTCAAGGGTTGCGCTCTGACCGTACCGCCAACCCCTCCCAGCTGGAATAGGCCACTCATCAATGGCCCACTCGTTCCCTGGATGCCCCACCGGCCTGCTTCGAGTCAAGCAAATTCACCTCGGAGGGGCTACTGGTCGCCGCGAATGGCGCCGATTGCAACGCCAACGGCGATCGCCTGAGTCATCGCCGGCGTCAACTCTCGTACGATCACCGGCTACCGGCACGAAGTTCCCATACCGCCTGGGCTCGCTCTCATGGAAATGGCCCCGCACTGCTCGACCACCCGAGCTCCTTCCCCGGTTTCAGTAGCCCTATAGGCTCGATTCTTAATTGGTTAGGTGGGATCGGTATTCGCGTGCTGGTCACCGGCGGTTCGTTTCCCGTGAATCTTTCCTTGCTCAAGCATGCGATTTGACTTGTTGACTATATCGATTCAGAGTTCGAAGAAGTCAAGCTCTTTGCGTCGGTCTACTGTGCGACCTCCTCCCGGTTCTGGCTAAGGAGCCACCGGATCCAGTGGACCAGTCTCCGGTTTTCCAAATCTCTAGTGCCACAGCCCCCGACAGCAAGCGCCGAACCTGCTTGCGCCTAAGAGGCTGGTTGGTAGGAAAGCGCCAGGAAAAATCAGCCTGGGGCGTATGGATTCGGTCACGCACCTGGCTCTCCGCTAAGACGTGTTGCTCTGCCCCTCACCACTCTGGCTAAGCCTCATGCCCGGCGAGAATTTTCGACCGCTATCCCTCGTTTTTCCCTGAGCTTCGCTCGCGAATCAGACCAGCCGCCTTTAGCTACCCGCCAACCAGTGCGTCACGCAGGGCCGGAACAGCCGTCACACGCCGGCTGAAGCTCACTACCCACTACGGCAGCACGGCTACTGGCGTAACCCTCAGCGCCATCCTAATTCCAGCGTCACTATCCCTTCGCCCAGCTGGCGCTGCCACGCCAAACCAGGGATGAAGCAGGCGTCCACCTGGACCGCCCGGGCGTCGTCGTCTCGATCCCTGACCAGCGCTACCAACACGAACTGTTTGGTTCGTAATGTCGCCCCCACTTGCCAGATGGAGGGCTCGAAACCGGGCTCTCCAGCGGCAGGTCCGCCCCAACACCGCACGATCAGCAACTCAGCTTTCGCAAGTTTGTCCCACAGCTCCTCGATGGTCCGCCGAGTCTGGCTGCCCAGGTTTACCCAAACAAGCTGCGGGGCTGGCGAAGAGGCCAAGGCGCCGGCGAAAGCTTCCGTCAGTTCACCCGATCCGCCGGCCTGAAGTTCAATAGCGTCAGCCTGCACCGCTGCAGAACCTTCACCAGGCTGTGACACTTGCTCCCCTGGCCCTATCCGAACCACAGACGCCGAACCGCCGAAGCAAGCCGAAACAGCCGCCGACCATGGCTCTCCCTCAGGCCCCAGTAGCCACACGACGACGGGCTCGCACTTGGGCCTCACGAGTCGGCTCACAATAGCGTACGCCCGCTCGTTGCGGCTCGAGCGGGCACTTAGCGCTGGGCTGGCAACTTCGCGCTCGGGAGAATCGGGCATCGTACCTGTCCTCTATGATGGCAGCGCGGGATAGCCACCCGCGTACTCGCCGCCGATAAGTCCCGTTGCGGGTAGAATAGGAAACGGTGAGGTGCGAGAGTGGTTTAATCGGGCGGTCTCGAAAACCGCTGAGGTCCTCGTGGCCTCCGTGGGTTCGAATCCCACCCTCACCGCCAAGCCAGCACGGGTAGACAGCCTCTCCTG
>JAUQPO010000267.1 GCA_030550335.1 Acidobacteriota bacterium | reverse complement strand
GCCCGGTGAGTTCGGTTCGCGACGGACCGTTGCTCAAGGAGATTCGGCTGGAACCCATGGGACTCAAAGGGGCTCTGGAGGAGGTGCTTGTGGTCTTGGAACCGGCACACTTGCCGCCGGGTGAGTTACCGTCTATAGACACCCCCAAACTGCTGAAGCCTCCTGCGTCAGCAGAGCCCACTGGGGACTCAGCCCGATCCATACCCGCCATGACGGACGCCGACCGGCTGATGGAGTGGTACCGCTACGTGGGTGCTGCTCAAGGACATGTCTTCGGCCAAGGCTTGCCTGGCTCGCCTCCGCCAGACTTCAACCTTGCTGGCATGAGTCCGCCAGGCGAATGGAGGCGCCAACCGTCTCGCCACCCTTCTTTCAGCCAGCGTTGAGGATCGCCATGAACTTCAGGGACAAGTTGGGCCACAGTCTCCGGCGAAGGCATAGGGAACCAGACCTTCCGCAGCGGGCTACTCTCAGGGGCGTCATCTTTTGGGTGGTGGTTGGGGCAGTCTCCTTGCTCGTGCAAGTGTATCTGCCTGTCTACGCTCCGTTGGCATCGCAGCTGGAGCTCCCCTTAATCGTCACCTTGTACCTGGCTTTCCTGGTGCGCGACCCCGTGCCAGCGCTGCTTTATGGAGCCCTCATGGGAGTCAGCCAGGATGCTCTGCTGGCTCAACCCGTGGGCTTGTTCGGCATCGTCAAAACGCTGGCTGCTTACAGTGCGGCCTCGGCTAGCTCGCGCCTGGACGTAGAGCACCCCGCGCCACGGTGCGTGCTGATTTGCTTCTTCTTCCTCTTCCACCAGTTTTTCTACTGGGTTCTGCGTGAGGCGTTGCTTGGGTTGGATGTCCAGTTCCCCATCCTTTTAACGTTGGCGGCCGCCATGCTGAACGGAGCCGCTGGAGTTTTGATCTTCCTGTTGTTGGACCGGCTGGTGAGGGTGGTCTGATGCCCATGCTGCAAGAGAGAGAGACGGAGCGGTTCGACCCGATCGCCCTCCTGATCCAACCCGCTCGCCAGAACGTTCTGCTGGAACGAGAGCGCAAACCCGAGCAACAGCGCATCAAGATCGTCCAGTGGGTCACTGTGGTGCTGTTTGTCTTTCTATTGGCCAACTTTTGGGACTTGCAGATCCGCAGCCCGGACTACTATGCAGCGAGAGCCGAGCGTAACCGCCTAAAGGCTACCCGGATCCAGGCGCCTCGTGGGCGAATCGTGGATCGCGATGGCCGCGTAATCGTGGATAACCAGGCCAGCTATAGCCTGCTCTTAGTGCCTCGGAACGTGAACCCGAAAAGCCTTCAAAAGCTGGCCGACGGGTTGAACTTGGATGTGGCAGAGCTGATCGAACGTGTCAAGCGTTACCGGCGCACGCAGCCTGCTTATGCACCCATTCTGATCAAAGAAGACCTCAGCCCAGCCGAGTTGTCCTTCGTGGAGGCTCATCGTGGAGAGCCGGATTTTCCGGAGGTCGAGGTGGTGCAAACCCACCGGCGGTTGTATCCCCGTGGAGGCATCGCAGCGCACTTGATTGGCTACGTGGGCGAGGTCAGTGAATCCGAGCTGGCCCAACTTGAGTTTGCCCGTTATGAGCCCGGCCAGCTGGTGGGCAAAGCGGGTGTGGAGCGCCAGTACAACCATTGGCTGACGGGCATTGACGGCGAGCGACGGGTTCTGGTCGACAGCCGCGGCCGCGAGCGCCAATTGATCGGCATCAAACCCCCCGTGCCCGGCCGGGATTTGCAACTAACGATCGACTTGGACTTGCAGGTCGTCGCCGAGCTAGCCATGGAGGGACGTCGCGGGGCAGTCGTCGCCCTGGATCCTAGAAACGGCGAGATCCTAGCGCTGGTCAGCCGCCCCACGTTTGATCCGAATCGCTTCACCGGCCGGATGCATGGAGAGGAATGGACCCAGTTGGTGAACGACCCCGATAAGCCCTTGCTCAACCGCGCCATCCAAGCCCAACTGGCCCCCGGGTCCACCATCAAGCCGATCATCGCCCTGGCTGGGTTGGCCACCGGGGTAATTACCCCAGACTTCGCCGTCTATTGCAACGGCGGCGCCACTTTTTACGGGCGCTTCTTCCGCTGCCATCAGCGCGGCGGGCACGGCCGCGTGACGCTCTATGAAGCTCTCGTGCAGTCTTGCGACGTGTACTTCTACACTGTGGGCACCCGCTTGGGCATCCAGCGTCTGGCACGGTATGCCCGGCTGATGGGCTTTGGGCAGGCGACCGGCGTGGACTTGCCCAATGAGGCGGCCGGGTTAGTCCCCGACGAGGAATGGAAGTTCCGCATTTTCCACCAACGTTGGTATCCGAGCGAAACAGTATCGGTGGCCATCGGGCAGGGTGCGCTGACGGTGACCCCGCTCCAGTTGGCTTATGCCATCGGTGGGATGGCCATGGGCGGAGTCTGGTATCCGCCGCATGTGCGCCGCCTACCGGAATCGGAACTGCGCCCCCGCATCCAGCGGCTGGATAGTGTTCATGTAGCGGAGATCGTCCAGGCCTTGTACGGTGTGGTCAACGACAATGGCACCGGGGTCCGCGCACGGATCCCGGGCTTGGAGGTCTGTGGCAAGACTGGCACAGCGCAGCTGGTCTCTCTGGACAAAGTGGCTCACCGAGGCTTGCCGGATCACCTAGAGGACAACGCTTGGTTTGTGGGATTCGCTCCACGCACGAACCCGGAAATTGTCGTGGTGGCCCTCCTGGAGAACGCTGGCCACGGCTACCTAGCTGCACCGGTGGTCCGCGATGTGATCAAAGCTTACTTTGACAAGAAGGCACGGATGGCCCGGCAGCCCGATCTGGCGCACAGGCCCTGGGGGCGTCCGACCTGGAAACCGCAAGGGTAAGCTCATGGCACAAGCCCGCTCTTTGCGCGACTTAGATTGGGTTCTGACCGGCTTGGCCCTCGGCCTGGCTTTGTGCGGTGTTTGGCACATCGCCACTGCTACGGAGGGGACGCAGTGGGCATCCGCATGGTGGCGGCAGGGCTTGTGGGTCGGGGCTGGTCTCATGGGAATGCTGCTGGTGGCCAGGGTCGACTACCATCGCTGGGTAGACCAGGCTTGGGCTTGGTATTTGCTTTCGCTGGTGGGTTTGGCCTTGGTGTTGGTGGTGGGCCGGGAGGCGTATGGTGCGCGCCGGTGGATTCCGCTGGGAGGTGGGGTGCATCTCCAAGTGGCGGAATTCACTAAGTTAGCGATAATAGTGGTAGTAGCCCGGTACTTGGCCGAGCTCAGAACTCCGTGCGCCCAGGCGATCGACGTGGCCAAACTGGGTTTCATCGTAGGGATCCCAGCCGCACTGGTGATTGCGGAACCGGACCTTGGCACAGCTATCACGTATGGTTCGATTCCGCTGGCGGCACTGTTTGTAGCTCGGCTCCCTGCCCGCTACTGGGTCATCCTCGGCGTGGCCGGCCTACTGGTGCTCCCGGCTAGCTGGTGGATGCTCAGGGACTACCAAAAGCAGCGTATCTACGCGTTCCTGAACCCGAGTCGCGATCCACTTGGATCGGGCTACCAGGTTATCCAATCGCGTATCGCCGTCGGGTCTGGAGGGCTGTTCGGAGCCGAAACTAGCCAAGGCAGCCAAGCACGGCTGCAGTTTCTCCCGGTCCCGCACACCGATTTCATCTTCGCCGCTTACGCGGAGCAACGAGGCTTCGTGGGCGTGGTGCTGGCGCTAGCTGCCTACTTGTTATTGTTGTTGAGGATCTTCGAGAATGCCCAGCGGGCGCCAGACCGCGCGGGTATGTATCTGTGTGTGGGGGTTGGGGTCCTGTTGCTATGCCACATTGTGATCAACGTGGGGATGGTCGTCGGGCGCATGCCTGTGACAGGGTTGCCCTTGCCCTTGATGAGTTACGGGGGGTCAAGCGCCCTGTGTGTATTCCTCATGTTGGGCTTGGTCAATAGTGTTCGGCTACAGACGTTCGTCAATACGTGACAACTGAGAGGTGAAGAAGCGCCTGAAGTGGCGTTCGACGGGTTTGGATTGGAACTTTCGGGCAAGCAGAGGCTTGACTAGTTTGGGTTTGGATTGATCAGGGCCGGGGAGCCCAGAGGAGGGAGATCGTCCAGGGCCGCAAGGCGTTGAGCGAAGCTCCGCTGTCGGCCCGCAAAACACTGCTGGTGGGAAACGCTCCGCGAGTGCCGGAGCGTGTACCGTTGGCTTTCCGGTCGCTTGCCCTGAGTCTATCCCGTCTGCCGCACGTCGCTCCAGCGCTTCAACAGCGGAGGCGACCCATGCGGAAGGATTTGATCATCTCCTGCAGCCGCCACGAAACCAAGGTGGCCATCCTGGAAGACGAGCAACTGGTTGAGATCTATTTTGAGCGGCCCAATGAATATTCGTTGGTGGGCAGCATTCACAAAGGACGTGTCACTCGAGTACTGCCCGGCATGCAATCGGCCTTCGTGAACATCGGTCTCGAACGGGATGCATTCCTTTACGTCTCGGATTTCTTCGAGCCTCCTGAAGAAGTCGAGCCCATCCAGGTAACCCCATCCGCCGAGGCGGCAGTGGTGGCGGAAAAACCGGCGGTGGAGGCTCAACGGCAAGCAGCGACTCTGGAGCGCGGCCATCGCGGCCGACGGCGTCGGCGCCGCGGTTTGCCGAAAGAGAAATACGCGGCCGTGGGTTCCGGCGGTGAAGCGCACGGTGGTCACAGGGGCTTCGTGGTGCTGCCCGGAGAATCCCTCGCCAAATATGGTGGTAGCCCCACCCCCAGACCAGTGGGTGAGGTAGAGGAGCTGGAGCTCTTAGGACAAGCAGAATCAGCTGCCCCAGAGGACGTTTCGGCAGTTCCTGAACAGGAGCAAGGGGAAGTTCTTGTCAGCCTTGAGCAACCTCCGGTCGAAGCTGTTTCCGAGTCCACCACCGAGCCCGCTTCCGAGGCCCTAGCTCCAGAACCCGAAAAAGAAGGACCGGAGACGCCTCTAGTCCATCCCGAGCCTGAATCCGGAGAGGTTGGGGATGTGGCGAAACTTTTGGCAGGGGAGTCGACAGCCGAAACCGAGGTGCAGGCGGTAGCTGCCGTTGAACCGGAAGAAGCT
>JAUQPO010000266.1 GCA_030550335.1 Acidobacteriota bacterium | reverse complement strand
ATGGGCACCATGATCCAGCAGCGCGGCCTCCGAGCGGAAGACTTCGGCGGCACCAAGTTTGAAGGCTGCAACGAATATCTGGTCCTGACTCGACCGGACATCATCTTGGACATTCACCGGTCTTACCTGGCTGCCGGCGCTGACATGATCGAGACGAACACGTTCGGCGGCACGCGCATTGTTTTGGGCGAGTACGGGCTGGAGGATCAAGTCGAGCAGATCAACCAGGCAGCCGTGCGGCTGGCGCGCCAGGCAGCAGAGGAATTCTCCCGACCCGGCAGGCCACGCTTTGTCGCTGGTTCAATGGGCCCCACGACCAGAGCGATCAGCGTCACGGGTGGGGTGACCTTCCAGGAACTGGAACAAGCGTTTTACGAACAAGCCCGTGCCCTGATCGAGGCCGGTGTCGATGTGCTTCTGCTTGAGACCTGCCAGGACACGCGGAACACCAAAGCCGCCATCATCGCTATCGAGCGCGCTCGCCGGGATACGGGGGTACCTGTTCCTCTGATGATCTCTTGCACCATCGAGCCGATGGGGACTATGCTGGCGGGTCAGACGGTCGACGCCTTCTGGATCTCGGTATCTCACGCCCGCCCACTCTCGATCGGATTGAACTGTGGCACGGGTCCAGAGTTCATGAGCGATCACATCCGAACGCTGCACCAGTTGGCCTGGACCCACGTGTCTTGCTATCCCAATGCCGGCCTCCCCAACGCTGAAGGGCGGTACGAGCAGACGCCGGAATCCTTCGCGGCTCAGTTGGAACGTTTCATGGACCACGGCTGGCTTAACATCGTCGGCGGATGCTGTGGCACCACACCGGAGCACATACGGGCTGTCGCTGTAGCCGCTGAGGGCAAGCCTCCGCGTCTGGTGCCGGAACGGCCACGCCGGTCTTTTTACAGCGGGATTGAATTGGTCGAAGCGGACGAGTCGAGCCGGCCCCTGCTGGTGGGGGAACGCACCAACGTGGTGGGCTCTCGCGCTTTCCGGGAGCTGATTCAACAAGAGAAATGGGACGAAGCGGCCGAGATTGCCCGTCGCCAGATCCGGCAAGGCGCCCACATCGTCGACGTCTGTTTGCAGTCGAGCGATCGCAACGAATTAGCCGACATTCCGCCTTTTTACGAGCTCCTAGTCCGCAAGATCAAGGCTCCCATTATGATCGACAGCACCGATCCTCGCGCGATCGAGTTGGCCCTCACTTACTGTCAGGGCAAAAGCATCATCAACTCGATCAACCTCGAGGAAGGGGAAAAGCGATTTGAGGTGGTCTGTCCGTTGATCCACAAGTACGGGGCTGCGGTAGTCGTCGGGTGCATCGATGAGGATCCAGTGCAAGCACAAGCGTTCACTCGGGAACGCAAGCTAGCCATCGCCGAGAGGGCATACCACCTACTCACTACCAAATATGAAGTGCCCCCGGAGGACATCATCATCGATCCGCTCGTATTCCCTTGCGCAACAGGTGACGAGCACTATATCGGCGGAGCGGTTGAAACCATCGAAGCCGTACGCTTAATCAAGGAACGACTACCGCACGTGAAAACCATCCTCGGCATCTCGAACGTCTCTTTCGGGCTGCCGCCAGCCGCCCGGGAAGTGGTGAACTCGGTGTTCCTCTACCACGCCACGAAAGCGGGTCTGGACCTGGCGATTGTCAACACGGAGCGGCTGCACCGTTTCGCCTCCATCCCCGAAGAGGAACGCCGGATGGCGGAAGATTTGCTCTTCAACCGCCCGCCAGAGGATCTCCCGCAGGAGCATCCACTGCGAGATCTGCTCATCGATGCACCTGAAGACTGGCGCGAGCAGAACCCACAGCAGCGGGTGGCCATCAACCAGTATCACATCGAACGTCTGGCGTCCCATTTCCGCGAGCGGAAACGTGTGAGCTCGGCTCAAGCCCAGGAACTCTCGCTCGACGAACGCATAGCCCGGTACGTCATTGAAGGAACTAAGGAAGGCCTCATCGAAGATTTGAACCTCAAGCTCCAGCAAGGCGCTACACCCCTCGAAATCATTAACGGGCCGCTGATGAGGGGAATGGAAGAAGTCGGTCGGTTGTTCAACAATAACGAGTTGATCGTCGCCGAGGTTCTCCAGTCAGCCGAGGTGATGAAAGCCGCAGTAGCCTACCTGCAGCAGTTCATGGAAAAGACAGAGACATCTGTCCGCGGGAAGGTAATCCTGGCGACCGTGAAGGGAGACGTACATGACATTGGAAAGAACCTGGTGGACATTATTTTTAGCAACAACGGCTACCAGGTGATCAACCTGGGGATCAAGGTCCCTCCGGAAGAGCTGATCAAGGCTTACCACGAGCACCACCCGGACGTGATCGGCCTGTCGGGATTACTCGTCAAGAGTGCGCACATGATGGTAGCGACCGCGAGCGATTTTCGTGAGGCTAACATTCGAGTGCCGCTGATGGTGGGCGGTGCAGCGCTCACTGAAAAATTCACTCGAGAGCACATTGCCCCTGCGTATCAAGGCCCAGTCATCTACGCCAAGGACGCAATGGAAGGCTTACGCTTGTTGAACGAAATCATGGACCCCGAGCGGCGGGAAATTGTCCTGCGCGCGTACTGGCCCTCTGGTCCTGTCTCGCCGCAGCGCGAGGCGCGCCCGTCCACCCCAGTCGTGAACCAGCGTAGCTCCAGGGTACGCATTGACATTCCGAAACCGAAGCCGCCCGATCTGGAAAGACACGTTCTGACCATTCGCAATCTCCGCGAGATCTGGGGTTATATCAATCCCCAGATGCTCTATGGCAAACACTTAGGCTTCCGTGGGAACTTCACTCGTGCGCTAGCAGAGCGGGACGCCAAGGCGTTGGAGCTCTACCACCAAGTGGAGGCGATCAAAGAGGAAGCCCAGGCTTGGATGGAGCCCAGAGCGATCTGGCAGTTTTTCGAGGTTGAAAGCGAAGGGAATACGATCCACTTCTTTGCGCCTGGCGGACAAACTCCTATCGCCAGCCTGACCTTCCCCAGGCAACCGAAGCCCGACGGGTTGTGCCTGGCCGATTACGTTCTCCCACCTGACGCGAGCGGGCGCGACCACATAGCCTTGTTCGTGGTCACAGCCGGCCACGGCGTCATCGAAAAGGCTGCAGAAGCCAAAGCCCGTGGCGAGTACTTCAAGTCCCATGCCCTACAAGCCCTGGCGTTAGAAACCGCGGAGGCCCTTGCCGAGTGGCTCCATCGGCGCATCCGTGAAGACTGGGGTTTTCCCGATCCGCCGGATCTGACGATGAAGGAGCGCCTACAAGCCCGCTACCGCGGAAAGCGGTATAGCTTTGGCTATCCCGCCTGCCCTGATCTCGAAGGCCAGCAGGTCTTGTTCGACTTGTTACATCCGGACGATATAGGCGTGCGGTTGACGGAGGGCCTCATGATGGATCCTGAGGCTAGCGTCAGCGCCATGGTGTTCCATCACCCCGACTGCACTTACTTCAGTGCCGCTGAAGTGGATACTGCAGTGCCCATTTGAGTACCGCCACGCGCGCTCTCTCGCTCTGCTACTAGCCAGTCTCGAGCCCCCACTGCTCCAGATAAGCTGATGGGGGAGACCGGCCTAGCTCCGTGCGCCTATGAAGGACTCGCAAGTCGTCTTCCAAACGCGTGCTCTCAGGAAGGTCTACACAATGGGGGACGTTCAAATCGAGGCGCTAAGGGGCATCGACCTGGACATCTACGAAGGGGAACTCTTGGTGCTGCTGGGCCCGTCGGGCAGTGGTAAGTCCACCCTGCTGAACATTCTCGGAGGCCTAGACCGACCCACGTCAGGTTCTGTAGTCTACCGCGGCCGTGACCTCAGCCAGGCTACCGACCGTGAGCTCACGGAGTACCGGCGCCGACATGTGGGATTCGTTTTTCAGTTCTACAACCTGATTCCTAGCCTCACGGCGAAAGAGAACGTCGAGGTCGTGACAGAAATCGCGGATGATCCTTTGCCTGCTGAGGAGGCCCTCGCGCTGGTCGGCTTGAGCGATCACATGAACCACTTTCCGTCCCAGCTTTCCGGTGGTCAACAACAGCGTGTGGCCATCGCGCGAGCAATTGCCAAACGGCCGTCGGTACTGCTGTGCGACGAGCCCACGGGAGCATTGGATTGCGCGACGGGAGTGCTGGTGCTAGAAGCGCTGGAGCGCATCAACCGGGAGTTGGGAACCACCACGGTCATCATCACTCACAACGTAAACATCGCCGCTATGGCAGTGCGGGTAATTCACCTGAGCGACGGACGCATCGCCGGGATCGAACACAACCCGCATCGCCAGCCCGCTCGAGAAATTCACTGGTGAAGGCAATGGCCGTCCTGGATCGGAAGCTGCTACGCGACTTGTGGGCGCTACGGGGTCAAGCGCTGGCCATCGCACTGGTGATCGCCGGTGGAGTAGCCACGTATGTGATGGCCGCCAATACCATGCACGCCCTGCGCACCAGCCGCGCCATTTACTATCGTGACTACCGCTTCGCGGACGTGTTTTGCACGTTGCGGCGAGCACCCGAAAAACTCCGGGGGCGCATAGCCGCTCTCCCAGGGGTCCAAGCAGTCGAAACCCGTGTGGTGGGGTTCGCCACGCTGGACGTGGCAGGTTACTCCGATCCGGTCATGGGCCAATTCGTCTCCTTGCCGGATCGGGGCGAGCCGGTATTGAACCGCTTGTACCTACGCAAGGGCCGGTGGGTCGACCCACTACAGGATGACGAGGTACTGGTTCACGAGGCATTCGCCGAAGCTCATCGATTACAGCCGGGCGATTCGTTCTGGGCGACCATGCGGGGCAAGCGCCGGAGGTTGAGAGTTGCAGGAATAGCTTTGTCCCCGGAGTTCATCTACGCTGTCCAGCCTGGGGCTGTGATCCCGGATTTCAGGGCTTTTGGCGTCTTCTGGATGCGTCGCAAGGCCCTGGCACACGCTTACGAACTCGAGGGTAGCTTCAACGACGTGGTCATCCGTTTGAGCCCAGGAGCGAATGCTCGAGAGGTGATTGATCGGCTCGACTCGTTGTTGACTCCTTATGGCGGATTGGGCGCGTATGAACGAACGGACCAAGTCTCGCACCGCTACCTGAC
>JAUQPO010000265.1 GCA_030550335.1 Acidobacteriota bacterium | reverse complement strand
GCGACCACATCGTGCTGGTGGTCGAGGATGGCACGGAGCTGGCTCTGATCCATCCCCATCAGCCGTTCCAAAGCGTCGACTACTTGCCGTGCCTTGTCGAACAGCTGACCGACGCGGCCCCCTACGACATCCCGTCTGGGCAAGACGTAGCGCAAATCCTGCTGGAGTTCCGCCATGATCTCTAGGCACTCGGTGTTCAAACCCAACAACTCGCGGAAACATTCATATTTGGCCCGAAGCCGCTCCGTAGCCGTCCCTGGATCGACCCGGGGCCGGCACTGAACCGCTCGGCGGAAGGGGAACCACATGGACGAGCTCAGCCCTACTTTAGCATCGAAAATGACTTACCGCCAGCAACCAGTCATTCGTTAACCTCTGCGTTTCCTGCAAAGTCCGAGCCTGTCTGAGCGGTCCTAGGTGGGTGGGACGCCCTGTCAAAGGGGTGCCGCAGAGGATCCGTTCGGACAGCTGTACACGGTCCAGGTTGGTTATTGATGGGGGGCTAGCGATTTTTGGTCCAGGAAGCACCTGGCTGAAGCCGCAAGAACCATTCGTTGCCAGCTGCTGGGCCTGTACCCGCCTGGGCTAAACACGTCGCCGCCACCAACACGGTGGGTTCGAGCATAGCAAGGCACCTGCTCCCTCCGTCGGTAGGTCCAAAGTGTGCCCCAACCGTCAGGGGCCTTCGGGCATTGCCTTATTCGGTCGGTGACCCTTCAGGAGGCACCATGGCGCAGTTGCCTGCTCATGCTGACGGGCCGGCTAACTGAGCCGCGTGCGAGTGACGTTCATCATCCTGAGGGCTTGGCCGGGCTGCTTGAAGTAATATCGTATTTCGTCCCCAAACTGCCAGGTATCTAGAGGGAGGTCCAGATACTGATCCGGGACGGAAAGCACCAGAATCCGCTGGGCTTGTGGCCAGTAGATCTTAACGGTTTTCCGCTCGCGGTCGACCTCCGGCAGATGCGCCACACGCGGATCGTTCGCGGGTACGTGATCAATCTGTTCCACCACCGAACAAGGTGCGTGGTGAATCGTCCGTTGGCTCTCGTCAAAGTAGCTGAGCTGACACGGGGAAGTTTCCACACGCAAGAGTTTTCCAGCCACGGGTTCCGGCCCCATCTCCGAAGCCACAACAGGCACTCGGACTTCAACCGGAGGCAGCCGATCGTAACGCGGGGGGCCACCCGGGTTGGAATCCAGAATCAACGTCACCACACCTCGAGAACGATCGTATTGGATCGCCCGGCCCTGCTCAACCTGTCCTAACTCACAGCCGACCTGCGTCAGGCCCAGCACGACTACACCTATCAAGTACCAGAGCGATGGAGCCTTAGCCTGCAATCGCATGATCCACACCATCCCTTGAGTCATTTCGTCACCGCAAGCCGCATCCGTCTCTCTTCGCGCACTCCCTTGACGAACATGTAGAGGATTGCCGTCGCCAAGCCAGCGACCAAAACCAAAATCAGAATAGTCGCTGCCCGGTCGAGCACCTTACTCCAGGCAGGCACGAGTCCAGCGACCAGCTTCATGGCCACTGAGACCGCACAACCGACTACGGAGTAGCCAAAGGCTGTGCGGATCCCATAGCCGTGCACATACTTGGTGGCTGCCGTGCCAATCTGTGCCCCAACCGCCGCGCCAAGCATCATGACGATTGCAGCCACCAACTCGGTGCGTCCCTTATAAGTGTACGTGGCCGCACCGTAAAGCCCAGAGATGACCACTTCGAACAGATCCGTCCCAACCGCAACATGGGTAGGGACGCCGACCAGGTAAACCAGCGCTGGCATCCGGATTAACCCACCGCCGATTCCGAGCATGCCAGCCAACCAGCCTGTGAAGAAGCTGACCAGAACAGGTACCCACAAGGAGCAACGAATGCCAGCCCGAGGAAAGGTGACCATCGGGGGAATTCGCAGGCGGTGTAAGGCTTTGTGCCATTGGATGCCCGCGGAACCCACGGGATGGGTCTTTTGCATCAACTTGGCTTCCCGATCAGCCCGTCGTTTGTGAGCGACGTCCCAAAAAACCACCCAAGCTATCAACGCCAACAGGCCCAGATACGCCACTCGCACGATGAAGTCTACTTGACCGATGCGCTCCAGCCACATGATCATTTGTGCACCGACTTCGAAGCCAGCCACTGTTCCCAAAATCATGACCACGCCGAGCCGGTAGTCGACGTTGCCGTAGCGGCTATGGGCGATCGTAGCCATTAGGGATTTGCCTGCCATGTGGGAGATATCCGTCCCGATGGCGAACGCCATGGGAAACCCCAGAATGTTCAACCCAGGAGTGACCATCCAGCCCCCACCCATCCCGAAGAATCCGCCGGCGATCCCGACTCCAAACCCCAGAATCACCAAGCCAGGCCAAAAGATCGTGACACCGGAAATTGGCATGTGAAGGTAGAGAAACTCCATCGCGTCACCTCGGCTTAAAAAATCGTCGTCCCAACTTCCTACGTCACACTGTCAGTGCTCCCCCACGGTTCGCTTGCGCAGATCCACCCCTAGTGCGGCCAGGATCTTATCCGTCAGAGCACCCAAAAACACCGCGATGGGGGGAATCAGCGTTATCGTGAGAAGAGTGAAATAAAAGTGGCTTTCGTTATACAGGTTGGCAAACCACGCCTGCCAACCAGAATACGCCCGCGTGTCGGCGACAAAGACCATTCGGTCAGCCTTGGCCCCCGCTGCCCACGCAGTACACGGCAGCAGCCAGCTGCCACCCCACCCACAGAGCACCTTTTTCAGCCTTCCTAAAAGAATCCTTGTGAACGCCATGCTGGAACCAGATTCGCAGCGTGGTACCTGCCGGAAGGACATACCTAGCATACGCGCCTCCTCAACTCACAGACCCTCCTCGGTTCGTTTCGAGCCTCGCCAGAGCGCGCTAGGGACACATCCGTCAATTCTCGCTGATCGTCCCTCAAGACCAAGCTCCCTGACTGGTGACCCGGGTTGCCCGTAGTCGCACTCGAAAGCACGGAGGTCCACTGTGTCTTTTTTGATTGGTCACCCCTTTGCGCCAATCTCACCTGACCCCAACATCTGGTCACCGAGAATGCTTGGTTTGAAGGGTGACGCCCGCTTGAATCTCTAACGAACACTGTTGCAGACTCCCCCACTCCAGCGGAAAAACTTCCTGTCCGAGTCTCGATCCGAGCATGGAACACACGGGGGCTAACTCCGCGTTTGCATCCTCCCCCGACTGAAAGGCCCTAACCAAACCGCCCTCACACACAGAGAGCCGACCCGCCCATCGGTCTTGCAGCAAAGACTCGCCGGCAGTTTGTGCCAGGAGCCTCTTCCGGCGACTCGGTGCTACAAGCCCAGATCTCCTTGTGGAATTACCCATCCACTCACCATGATCCAGGGGCCTCAAACCCCGCGCTGCAGCATCGCCCCGGGCTTTCGGGCCAGACGATTAAAGATATCCCACTCCGATTATATGAATGGTGCAGCCCAGTGCAACACCGACCGACGCGAAACTCGACAACCCGCCGGCCTGTACCCAGCGCGGGTCAGACTCCGCGCAGGTTTCCGCTCCGAACAGCACACTAGGTACAGCCGTTACCCGGTCCACGCCGACTCAGTTCATCGCGCCTGTGCCTCGGAAGGGGAACGCGCACAGCTACACCCAAACGCTCTCATCCCCGGAGCGCTTCAGAAGCCACTCTGGATACTCGAACTTCTCGGACACCCTCCGTCGATGCCGCAACTCTTTCAACTTCACGGACCAGCTCCGCATGCAGTCCTCGACCCTGAACCGTCACTATCCCACCCTTACAGCTGACGTTGAATTCTAGCGCGGAAGTGGCTGGATCCAAAGCCAGGCGCGCCCGGACGCGGCTGGCAATCGCCATATCCTCCAACGCCGCGCGACAAGTTTCATCGAAGTCGTAACAGCGCCGGCGCTTGGCCATCGCCACGACCAGATCCTGGGCTTCCTCCAAGCTGATGTTTTCCAGGTTGATCACCAGATCGTATAGACTGGGGTCCGTCCAATCCACCCCGTAGAGGTACCGGGTCCATTTCTGGCGCTGCTCATCGACTTTCCGGATGTACTCTAACGCTTCGGCTTCCGAGATATGTAACCGCTCGCAAGCCATTTTTACCCGGAACTCCAAAGGGGCGATCACCCGAACCCGTAGAACCGGGGGCCCACCCAACAACAACAGATGTCCAGCGTGACCGTGGTAAACAGCTCTGCCTTCGCGGACCTCTTCTGCAAGGGCAGCCTGGATCAAAGCCAGATAGAGATAGCGCTTGTGCTGCAGCCGTTCGAGAAAACTCGGTGGCTCCTCCAAGGCGCGCTGGAGTTCTTCCTGCGACACGCCTGCAGCTGCCGCGCGCTCCACGATCACATCCCGGTCGATGCAACGATAGCCCAGTTGTTTGGCCACACCCTCGGCGATGAGCTTTCCCCCGCTGAATGAGCCACGCGAAATCGTAATGACGGACATCTTCGTATCGCTGAGAACAATTGTAGAGCGCTACGCACACGAGCCTAGCAGAAGAATGCGAGAAAGACGCGGGCTATCTGCAACTTGCCCAGGCTTCAGAGGTTCGAGAGCCGCCATACTAGAATTCGGGCGATGTTGCGAGCGGTGCTCTGGGATCTGGATGGCACGTTAGTGGACTCGGCCGTCTATCACTGGCGAGCTTGGCGGGCTGTACTCGGTCCGCGAGGCATCGACGTCAGTTGGGAGCAGTTCGCGAAAACTTTCGGTCAGAGAAACGACCGCATTCTCCGAGAGTGGTTGGGTGAACAAGCTACGGAGGAGGAGATTCAGGCTGTCGGCGATGCAAAGGAGGCTTACTACCGGGAGCTGATCCGCAAGGAGGGCATTGAACCGTTGGCTGGCGCGAGCGAGTGGGTTTGTCGACTGGCCGAGCGAGGTTGGAAGCAGGCGATCGCCTCGTCAGCTCCACGGGCTAACGTCGAGGTGGTATTGGACGTGCTCAATTTACGGAAGCACTTCCAAGCGATTGTGTCCGCCGAGGACGTGCGACGTGGCAAGCCCGATCCGGAAGTATTCCTCCTCGCCGCGGCCCGGTTAGGTGTTCCGCCGAACCGCTGCATCGTC
>JAUQPO010000015.1 GCA_030550335.1 Acidobacteriota bacterium | reverse complement strand
GAGGTTCCGGATGTTCATCACATTCCGGCTCAACGACACCACCACGGTTTCCACCATCGAACGCTCGACCACCTGGCCCAGATCCGCGTTCGCGGTGTTTAACAAGGGCGCTGACGCGGTGATCGTAATCGACTCAGTCGTTTCGCCCAACTCCAACGTCAAGTCCAACGTCACCAGCTCGTTCACCGAGACTCGGATGCCATGCCGCTCCAAGGTCTTGAACCCAGGATGCTGCACGCGCACCGTGTAATTGCCCGGCAGCAAGAACGGCACCTGATAGTTACCCAACTCATTTGACTGGGCTGTAATCCGTACGTTGGTATCGACATTGATGACTTCCACGGTGGCCCCTGGAACGGCCGCCCCGGAAGGATCGATAACCCGCCCTCGAATAGTTCCGCGGAACTCTTGGGCAAGGACGCAAGTACACAGCAATAGAGTCAAACTGATATAGCGCTTCATGTTGCCCCCTTTGCTGGCAGTCCACCTGAGCCAGGGCCATTATATACCCGGTTGCCGCGTCCCGTGACCAAATCAAACGTCGAGTCCCGCCTCCCTCTCTTCCCTATCCCCGCGGATCCTAACGCAAACGTTAGTCTGGCGCTCTCACCGGTGCGGCGCCTAAACCGACTGAGCTGGCTGCAGAAGCCCTCCAATACCTACCGCTACGTTGACCGCAGAACTCATCCCAGGGAGGACGATAAGGCCCTGCCCCCGCCCGCGTGCTGGATGTGGCAGTGGACCGCCAGGCGTCGCTAACTTCGCTCAGGCTCCAGGCTCACAGTCACGGTACAACGCACTCGCCGGCGCACTTGCTGGCCCCTAGGGCGCAACAATCCCGGCCAACTATCATAAAGAGCACTCACAAACCTGAGATAGCCGACATGAAACCCCTCTGCCTCCCAAGTTAGCCCCGTCAGTCCAGGACTCTAGTCCGGTTTGCCAGCAAGAACTCCAACCCCTGCTTCCACCATGGCCCCATCAACCCGTGCAAAGGCCGGTCGAACCGTCTCGGGCGGATCAATAGAGTCTCGATCAACACGTCCTCCCCAAACATCGATGCCTCGCGCAAGACGTTTCCGTCCTCGTTGATGATGCGGCTCTGGCCATGGGAACCACTCAGGTCTCGGTTGGCAGGAGCGTTTGCAGCCACAATGAACACCTGATTCTCCACCGCGCGGGCCATCAACTGAGCGCGATAAGGGGCAAGCTTGTGTTCCTCCAGCAGGCCGGATTCATGACTGATGTAGTAGACCAAGCGGGCTCCCGCGAGGGCTGGCAAGCGTACCAATTCCGGGTACCGCTCGTCGTGACAAATGATGACGGTCGAGGGCACACCCTCAAGCTCGAACAACGCTATGTGATTCCCGGGCGTCGCCCAGGTCTCGCCCGCGAGCATGACTTTCCCGTACCGCTCCACCAACCGGCCGTGCGAATCGATCACCACGGCTGTGTTGTAAGTCCTGTCGTTGACCCGGTAAATGCTACCAAAAACTGCTGCGATTCGCGACTTCTGGCAAACGTCCCGGATCCGCTCCTCGGCCGCAAGAACCGCCTCTCCAGGAGCCTCGATTCGGTCTTTGCGATAACCCGTGAGAGCGCATTCCGGAAATACGGCTACTTGCACACCCTCAGCTGCCAGTCGCTCCAAATGCTCCACTATGCGCTGGCAATTGACCGCCAAGTCGAAGGAGGATCGCATCTGAACTGCCGCGACTCTCAACGACACCGAAGCGCTAAGTTGGAATGGCCCTTGTTGGGCCCACGCCTCAACGGCGAGGCATGGAAGCATGCACACTAGGGCTGTCAGGCGCGGCTGCATGGTCCGGTTTCTCCGCGGGCAATTTTAACGCGGCTGCTTTCTGCTCCAAGGGGCCTACGCAGGGCTAGACAAGCTTTGGCACCGACCAGGTCATGGCCCTCGCAACCTGGGGACTCGGACCATTGCGTACAAACTCGATGACGCCGACACCACATCGCCCTGGCAACCTGGGGAGTGCGCTAACACGCTAGTCTTCAGAAAGTCGAGTCCACCAGGGCTCGAAACCGAAACCCCGCAGTTGCCGAGTTTGGCTCAACCAGGCTTTAGTCGCCTTCAGGCGAAGAACTGCCAGATGTATTGAACTGCTACGGCGATGACCAGACTTCCCAGCACTAGTCGGATCCAGCGTTCAGGCAGGTACTTCTGCAGGCGCGCACCGACGTTCGTCCCCACTAACCCCCCTACACCGAACAGAATCCCTAAAAGCCAATCCGGACCGACGGGTACTCCTCCAACATTAGCAAGCCGGCTGAGAAGCTCAAAAAACAGAGTGCCTGCGATCGACGTCACGAAAGTGCCGAACAGGCACGCGCCCGCAATGGTATACACCGGCAGCTGGAATACGGATGCAATAAACGGGGCGATGATAGCCCCGCCGCCGATCCCGTAAATTCCTCCCACGACGCCCACCGCCAGGCTCACTGCAGCGAGCAAAAGGGGAGAAAACCGAAAAACCTCTCCCCAGAACTCATACTCTACCGACGTCAAACTCATCTTCCGAGTTCGCACGACCGCGTCGGCTGGAAGTTTCCCGGCGAACCGCGCGTCCAGACGGCTTGCAGCGGTCGTGGCGGCTATGCCTTTGCCAAATACGCGATGGTGAAAATCCAGGATCAGGCGAATCCCAAGCCACGCCAGTACCAAACCGACGAAGAACTTAGCTTCTCGAGCACCGGGAAAATAACGGATCCGCAGGACGGCCCCCACAAAGATCCCCGGCAGAGTCCCCACTAAGGTCACCCAAGCAATCGGCCAAGCCATTCGCCCCTCCCGGATGTATTGCAACACTCCACCCGGGATGGCTACCACGTTGTAAAGCAAGTTCGTCGCACTGACCGCAGGGGACGTGAATCCCAGCACGCTCATCTGGAACGGCAGGATCAAAAACGCCCCGGAGACACCTGCAGAGGTCACCGCTGAAGCGATGACAAAAGACACCGCCGGAGGAAGCCACACTGGGCACTCCACACCAGAGATCGGGAAGTACACTCCTTCACTCCCCAGTCGCCGTCCGGCTAGCTCAAAGAAACAGCTCGCTCAGCAACACAAACAAGGCCAGCAGCACGATGCCAAGCAGTACGCTCCACCGTATCAGCCTTCGCTCCACAGGCAGTAGCGGCTCGTACTCTTGCTCCATCCGCTGTAACTCTCGCGCGAGTTGCGGTTCTCGTTCTTGGGGCATCTTCTCAACCTCCGACTACCGGTGGCCGCATGCCATGGAAGAAAACCCAGGAAATCGCCAGGCCAATCCAAATGATGAAGCCAAACAGGCACAACAGGTAAACCCCCGCGAGCCGCCCCACACCTTCTTGCCAGAGCTTCCGGAAATTCGATACCACGCCAATCGTGAAAAAGGTCAGCACGAAAAAGATCCCCCGGAACACGTTGGCCTCGTTCATGGCCAGTTTCAATTGACCCACCAGGCCGGGCGACGTCGCCGCCAGCAATAGCACCACCAGGAAGGTCGCCATATAGCCCAGAACGAACTTGGGGAACCGCTCCCAGATCTGCCGCGCTTCTACCTTTTCGCCCTCCCTAGGTTCAATCTTGCTCGTCCAGATCCAAGCCAGGATAAAGGCCCATACGCCAATGAACACATCGATAAAGACCTTCACGGTAGCGGCAGCTCCCATAATCCAGCCCTCTTCGTACTGGAAGCCCCGCTCAGCCAAGGTTCGGGACTGGATCAATGCCTCCGTGATGGCACCACTGGCCACAGCGGCGCCGTCAGTCTTGACCGCCAAGGCCATCCAAGAACCAGCCACCAAGGGCTCCTGCCATAAAAAGCTCCCGGCCAAGAACGGCAAGATCAGCAACTCTACGACCGCGAAAATCACCACCAGCGATGACACCATCACCGGTACGCTCGGGCGCGCTCGTATGGCCGCTCCCGTAGCGATTGCTGCAGAGACGCCACAGATGGAAATTCCCGAAGCCAGGGGTGCAGCCCACTCCCGGCTGAATCGAAAGTACTGGCGCGCCACCCAGTACACTAACGCCCAGAAAATCAGGTAAGCGACAACAATAGCGCAGAGGCCCTGGACCATCACCGCTGTTGCCAGCCTCAACTGCTCAGCAGCGTTGACCCCCAGGGCTCCCCCTAAAATCACAATCGCCGTCTTGACATACAACTCCGGCCGAACAGCCTCCCGCCAGCTTTCCGCCAGCCGTGGGGCAAAGTTGCCAAACAGCAAGCCGGCAACCAGAGCCACGATGAACCCAGCTTCGGCAGTCAAGTTCAGCGACCACCGTATGCCAAACTTTCCGAGCTCGTTCGGCGTTGCAGCGATGCGAGCGTAGCTGCCCAAGATCCAGCAGGCATAACTGATGAAAAAGACAGCGCTGAATCCTTTGACAAACTGTTTGACGTCAGCCCCGAGCAGCTTCGCCCCCACCCCCATCAGGACGGTCAAGAAAGCCCAGGTCAGCACTAGAGCCAACGGGCCTGGGATGGTGGCGTACGTTTTGGAAACCGTCCCCAGCGCCTGTGACAAGTCGGTCCATATCGAGGTCCGTACGGCCCATCCCAGCAGATCTGTGCCCGCCAGCAATCCCAGAGAGGCGAAGAACAAGAGCAAGCCTAGGTATAAGGAAAGCCAGTCTTCACTCAGCCGTGCCGCCTTCATGGCTCCTCCGTCCCGGTTCGCACGCAGTTGCGTTGCCGCACTCAGTACGCAAGGGCCTCTCGCACCGAGAGCGTAATCTTGTAGAAGATCGTAATCAACAATAACCCGAATGCCCAAACGCCGAGCGTAATCAGGGTTTCTAGCAAAGTAGGAAAGTACTGGGCGACCGTGCCGAGAGGTGTAGGAACAAAACCACCCACGATCAACCCCAAGCCCTTATCAATCCAAAGCGATATGAACGTAGCGACGCACGCCACGGCCAGCAAGCGGTCGTTGTGACGATATCGCGGCACCAGCAACAGCAACAGTGCCAGCACCGCCAGCCCCACCGAGGTCCACATCCAGGGCACCAGCTGTGCTTGCCCTTGGTAGCCCACGAACAGGAACTCAAAATGCCGCCGGTGCTCGGGAATCCCGCTATAAAACGTCGTGAACAATTCCATGAGCACCAAGAACACGTTCACCACCATCGCGTACGTGACGATCAAGCCCAACTTCTGGATCGGCTCCCGTCCCACGTCGAACCAAGTTACGCGGCGCATGATCATGCAAAGCAAAATCAGTAACGCCGGCCCGGAGGAGAATGCCGACGCCAGGAACCGTGGAGCCATCACCGCCGTCAACCAAAACGGCCTTCCAGGAAGGCCGCTGTACAAAAAGGCCGTCACTGTGTGAATGCTAATCGCCCAGGGAATCGAAAGCAGAATCAGAGGTTTGACCCAACCCGGCGGCGCTACAGCGTTTCGCTCAGCGCGCAACGTGACCAAGGCGATGATAGCGTTCAGAATCAGGTATCCGCCGAGGGAGATCATGTCCCAGAACATGATCGAGTTGGGCGTAGGGTGGAGCACCACGTTCCAAACGCGCGCCGGCTGGCCCATGTCTACCAAGATGAACAGCATGCACATGGTCACGGCGGAGATGGCCAGCATCTCGCCGAGGATGGTCACCTTGCCGAACACTTTGAAATTGTGTAGGTAATAAGGCAGCACCACCATCACCGCCGAGGCGGCCACACCGACCAGGAACGTGAACTGTGCAATGTAGAGGCCCCAGGTCACGTCCCGACTTAAGCCCGTAATCCCCAAGCCATAGCTGAGCTGGCGCAAGTAAGCTAAAAGCCCCGCCACGATCAAACCCAGCAAGCAGGCTACCCAAACCCAGTACCGCCGGCTGCCCACAATCGCCTTTTCGAACATGAACATGGCTCGACCCTCACAAAAGGTAGAAGACCTGTGGCTCCGTACCCAACTCTGGTTTGCGCCTCAAGGCGAACTGCTCCCGTAAAAGCTGGCTCACCTCGGAGTTCGGATCAGCGGCATCACCGAAAACCAGCGCCTTCTCCGGGCACGCTTCCACGCATGCCGGCAGGCGTCCTTCAGCTAGTCGCTCCTCGCAGAAGGTACATTTCTCCACCACCCCCCGCGTGCGGGTAGGATACTCGGCATGCATGTTCCGGATATACGGGCGGGGATCAAACCAGTTGAAACTCCGCGAGCCGTATGGACAAGCGGCGACGCAATAGCGGCAGCCAATGCACCGGTGCCAGTCCATCATGACGATGCCGTCCGACTGGCGCTTCCAGGTGGCTCGGGTAGGGCAAACCCGCACGCAAGGAGGATTCGCGCAGTGGTTGCACAGCAACAACACCTGTCGCTCTCGCACGTCGCCCGGCAACGGACTGGTTTCAAGCTCCGGGAAGGCGTGTTCAAACCGATCCTTCCAAGCCCACTTGATCTCCCTCCGCGGATCGGGAATCGACGGCACGTTGTGCGCTTCGTGACACGCCCGAATGCAAGCATCACAGCCGTCAGCTCGCTGGCACTTACGGGTGTCGATGACCATAGCCCAGCGGCTGGCACGAAGAGTTTTCTCGCCAGGAGCACTTTGCCCACCAGCGATTTGAACCAACCCGGCCAGCTTGTTGCCGGCCACCGCTGCGGCCAACCCGCAACCACCAAGTTTCAAGAATGTCTTCCGGTCCATCGACATCCTGCCCTCCTCAGCGTGCCCAGCCCTCAGCCTGTGGCCGGCCAGCCCACGCCCTGACCGTGCGGGCCTGGCGCGGGTCCACGTGACAATCCCAACAATAAGGACTGACCCCGGCGTAACTGTGACACCGGTCGCAGAACTCCGCCCGGTTGTCGTGGCAATCCAGGCAGGTCTTACTCAGGCTCATCGTGTACGTCCTGCCGTCGAAGGCTACGAAGCGCCGGTTGCCTTGTCGCACAACCTCGTCTCGCCACGCCGTCAGCAGTTCCATGTGGGAAGCCCGCATGTATTCCAGGGGTGCCACGCAGTTCGGCCCTTTGACCGGCTTCCGTAGCACGGGAGCTTCGGCACGCACTCCAGCCGCGTTGTTGAACCAAATCGGGTAGGTGATCCCCACCAGGAAGACGATCAGCCCCAGAGTAATCCACACCCGGTCACGCATTGGCCGTTACCTCCTTCCGCCGAAGCGGCTGCCCTCGCAAGTCCGTGGTGCGTTCCTTCTCGCCGTCCACCACTAGCGCGTTACCCACCAGCTCATGCACCCCTGCCACTTCCACGCCTGGGCACCAGTACTCCAGGAGCGTGGGCAACGTGGCCTTATCGATGGCGCAGATGCAAGCCAGCAGATTCACGCCGTAGCGGTCGCGGACGTACTTCACCGCATTGGCCCTCGGCAAGCCGCCGCGGAGCCGAGCCTCCAGGTTTTCGTCCGTGCCTAACCCCGAGCCGCTCCCACAGCAGAAGGTTTGTTCGCGGATCGTGTTCTCGGGCATCTCGTAAAAGTTGCGGCAAACGTTGCGCAGAATATACCGCGGTTCTTCTAGCAACCCCATAGCACGCGAGGTGTTGCAGGAATCGTGGTATGTCACCACCCAGTGGTCGTTGCGGCTGGGATCGAGCTTGATCTTGCCGTGGCGAATCAGGTCCGCCGTGAATTCGCAGATATGGATCATTTTGGTCGACTTGGCGTGTTCGAACACCGTGCCGGTGATGGGGGACTTCGGAACCTCGAGAAAGTCCGCCGGCCCGTTCATGGTGTCCATGTACTGGTGCAGTACACGCCACATGTGACCGCACTCGCCGCCCAGCAGCCACTTCACCTTCAAGCGCTTGGCCTCGCGGTAAATCTTGTCGTTCAGGCGTTTCATCATCTCGTGCGAGATGAACAGGCCAAAGTTGCCGCCTTCGGAGGCATAAGGGCTGACGGTGTAGTCGAGGCCAATCTGGTGGAACAACAGCAGGTACCCCAACAGCGTGTAATAGTGGGGCGAGGCGAAGTAGTCAGCCGAAGGCATGATGAATAGCACTTCGGCCCCCTTCTTAGCGATCGGCACCTCAACGCGCACACCGGTCAGGTCTTCTAGTTCATCAATGGCGAACTCAATCGAGTCCTTGAAACCGTGTGGCTGGATTCCGAGGTGGTTGCCAGTGCGGAAGCAGTTTGCGGCCGGCTCCAAAGCCCAATTGATGTTACAGCCGACAAGGTTTAAAAGTTCCCGGCCGATCATCGTGATTTCGGCCGTGTCGATACCGTATGGGCAGAAGACCGAGCAACGCCGGCACTCCGTGCACTGGTAGAAATAGTAGAACCACTCTTTGATGACGTCCTCAGTCAGATCCCGCGCCCCAGCCAGCCGGCCGAACAACCGCCCAGTCCAGGTGAAATAGCGGCGATAGATAGACCGGATCAGCTCCGCCCGTAACACGGGCATATTTTTCGGATCGCCGCTACCCAAATAGAAGTGGCACTTGTCGGCACATGCCCCGCACCGCACGCAGATGTCCATGAACAGGCGGAAGGACCGGAACTTCTGCAACCGGTCCCTCATGCCCTCCAGAATGATCTCCCGCCAGTTCGGGGGCAGTTTCCAATCCTCGTCCATCGGCTGCCAGTCCCGAGGATTGGGGAAGCCCAAGTACTCGACATTCTTTTTAGCCCCCGCGTAACAGAACGTCCCGCGACGGAACTCCACGGGCACGTCCATCCACGGCTTGGCCGGTGGCTGGTAATCAATCTGAACCAACTCTTCGGGTTTGGGTACCTGCTCAGACATGGTTCCCGGACTCCTTGTCCAACGGCAGGCCTGCAGCAATCAACTTGTCGCGGAACTCCTCTTCCCACTCTTCGTAGGTGTGTACCTTGACCGGGTAATTCCACGGGTTAATGTGGCGGACTGCCCGACTATTGTTCGGCAGGTTCCGAGTGGGGCTGAGGAAAATGCCCGGCATGTGGACGAGCTTGCTGAACGGGAAATAGGCCAGCAGCACGCTCACCAAGAACAGGTGCATGAAAAACAACGGAGCCACCGTAGTGGGCACGACGGGCGTGAATGTCATCAGCCCGAGCGTCAGCTGCTTGACCCCCACGATGTCGGTCTTGGTGAAGTAGCGGAGCCAGATTCCAGAGCCGGCAATCGCCATCAGCAGGTATAACGCGAAATAGTCGGTGAACAAGGATACGTAGCGCACCTGCGGGATCTTCAGGCGTCTCCACAACAAATACCCCAGCGCGGCCAGCATGGTCACGCCCGTCCAGTACACCACGGGCGCGCCAATCTGGAAGAAGCCGTCAATGCGTTGCAATAGCAGCACTATTGCCGGCGTGGGCTCCCGGAAGAACCGTAAGTGCCTCAGCAACACCACGAGCATCGACCAGTGAAATACCAATGCCCCCAACCACAGCCATTTCTCTTCTTCGTAAAGCAGCCGTGGCCCCTCGCGCCGCAGTTCTGCCCGCGTGTTCCGGAACAGCGACCGGAACAGCAGCACTTCCAAAAGCATCCGAACGATCGTTTCTCCCGGCGTGAACGGGCTGTCAAAGCGCGCCCGCTTGATCCAGGGCAATGACTTCTGTTGGCCGCAGGTCGTGGGGATTCGGAAAGGAACCGGCGACCGGGCCCAAGCGATCACCCTCCAAGCGATACCGACCAGGAATATCCCAATAGCTACGTAAGGGACGATCGTTCCAATCAGTACGCGAGTTGCAGAGAGTTGCCCACCCACGTAGCCTGCTACGGCGAGAATTATGATCGTGATCAAAGCAGTCCAGGCATGCATGGACTCCCCTCAGCTAAGTTGCCTCCTGCCGCCGCGCAAGGCGCTCCTCGAGAAACCGTGCGCGGCGGATCTCGTTCAACCGGGCCTGGTACATACGCTCGCGGCACTCCAGATAGAGGTCGAACGCTTCCAACAACAAGCGCTCCACACGCCCGTCCAGTGTGCTGGACTGCGCACTTTCCAACGGAACCCGGCAGCCTATCAGGCGGCGCAATTCCGCCAGGAAGCCTACCGCCTCACTCGGCTTCAAGCCAAGCAACGCTCGTAATCGTATGAGTTCCTCCAGGGCTCCGCGGATCCGCTGCCAGTTGCACAGCCCGAGTAACTCTTCGAGCACCACCCCCAGCGTTTCCCGATAAATCCGCCCTGCAGGGTTGCGGAACGGGTCGGTAGCTTCAACGAGGAATCGGCGGGTCTGCGGAGGGTAATGGACGAGGGCCAGGGCCAGCCATTGGCGTAGGAGCTGCTCCCGCAGATCCTGGGGCAAAGCCACCAGTTGCTCGCCCTGGCTCGCCATGGCCGCGCCCTCGAGATCAGACGCAGCCGGTCGGCTTGGGTAGACCCGCTACTTTGCAGGCTCCCTTGGCCGGACCGGAAGGGAAGAGCTGGTAAATCTGGTTCAGGCTGAAGCCCGTCTCCTTGCACAACTTCCGGATCATAGGCGCGATGCCGTACTGCAGGTAGTAGTTCCGCAGGTAGTTGACCACCTTCCAGTGGTCCTCGGTCATCTGCTCGATCCCCTCGGTCTTGGCCAGGTCCTGCGCCACCTGCTCGTTCCAAATGTTGGGGTCTTGCAGGAACCCGTCCTCGTCGACCTCGTATTTTCTGCCTTCGATCTCGAGAATCGGCATACTAAATTCCTCCCTTGCTCAGCTTGTGGTTAAACTCCAAGTCGGACTTGCCTTAACGCATCTCGATATAGCCGCACGGGCAAGCGTCCGCACACTTTCCGCAACCGTTGCACAGCTCGAGCTTGATCCGATAGTGCTGCCCCT
The DNA here is from genome assembly GCA_030550335.1 of Acidobacteriota bacterium. Classification (GTDB taxonomy): domain Bacteria; phylum Acidobacteriota; class Terriglobia; order Bryobacterales; family Bryobacteraceae; genus JAUQPO01. The sequence continues at coordinate 13,023 of JAUQPO010000015.1, read as the reverse complement.
TGGGCAGGCGTTCAAACGCGCTGTTGGTGCAATACATCCAGCAGCTTTCGCAGTCCATGCACATGCCGCAGGACATGCACCGGCGCGTCTCCGCTAGTGCCTCTTCTTCGCTCAGGCCGAGCTCGATCTCCGTCTCCATGCCGCGCTGCTCGACAGGGACCTTACGCCGCTCGTGCCGTGGAACCGACTGGTACCACTCCAGCTTCATCCGATCCGGCCCGATCAAAGGCGGACGCTCCGGTTTCACCAACGGCTTACCCCGCAATCGAGCATCGATTGCCTCAGCCGCGAAGCGCCCTTGCCCGATGGCTATGCTCACCAGCCCGAGCCCCACGTCGTCGCCACCGGCGTAAATTCCTTGGACTTGCGTTTCACCCCACTCGTTAACCTGCAGCCAGCGCTGCTTGCTCAGCGGCAACTCGAAACCATCCCACTGCGGCTCCTGGCTGATGGCCGCGATAATCGTGTCCGCAGGCATCTCGAACTCAGTGCCGGGCTTCGGAATAGGCCGGCGACGCCCGGATTCATCTGGCTCGCCCAGCTCCATGCGAATGCACCGGAGCGCGACGGCGCGACCGTTCTCACAGATCACCTCTACCGGCGCTGTCAGAAATTCGATCTTGACCCCTTCTTCCAGTGCGCCCTCGATCTCCGGTGCGATAGCGGGCATTTCTGCGCGCGTACGCCGGTAGACGATCGTCACCTCCGCCCCCAGGCGACGACTGACCCGGGCGGCGTCGATGGCCGTGTCACCACCCCCGATCACCAGGACGCGCTTGCCCACGTCGACACTCTCGCCCGAATTCACCTTGTTCAGAAACTCCGTGCCAGTCCATACATTGGGTGCATCCTCGCCGGGCACGCCCAATCTCAAGCCACGGTGAGCACCAATGCCCACGAAAATAGCCGGGTACTGCCGCCGCAGCTCCTCCAGGCTAATGTCCTTGCCCACGACCACGCCCGTGCGCAGCTCTACACCCAGCTCCAGAATCCGCTGGATCTCTGCGTCCAAAATGTCCCTAGGCAAGCGGTACTTGGGAATGCCATAGCGGAGCATCCCCCCAGGCTGGCGAAAGGCTTCGAAAATCGTGACCGAATAGCCCCGGCGCGCCAGCTGATAAGCACAGGAAAGACCAGCCGGCCCAGAACCGATGACCGCCACGGGCTCCGGCTGGCGCTCCTCGGTGAGTTTGGTGAACTTCCAACCCTGTTGGATGGCGTAATCTCCGATGAATCGCTCGAGCGCGTTGATGGCTACCGCCCCGTCCTTGTGCTTGCGATTGCAATGGTCCTCACACGGGTGCGGGCACACCCGACCGCAAACTGCAGGCAGCGGATTGCGGTCCGTGATGATCTCCCAAGCGGCCCGATAAGCTTCCGGGTAAGTCCGGCCGTACGCCTCCGCCTGCGCGATCAACACCAACCACTTACGAATTTCCGTGCCTACCGGACAATGCCCGATACAGGGTGGGGTTTTCTCGATGTACTGCGGGCGAAGTGGGCTGACCTCCGCAGCAGTGGATACCGTCCTGATCTCTACCTTTTTCTTCTCCTTGAAAATCGCCATAGCTCTCTCCTTGCCCGCCCCCGCTTGGCGGGACGGTCGCCTCGAGCAGACTCACACACTTCGCTGGAGTGGGGAATGACCCCACTCCAGCGTCCCCTTACTCAGGCGCTGCGCTATCTTTCTTCGGTAACGTGATGTAGCTTCCGCCGAGGTAGCTGTACACACAACGGCCAGAATCGATCAGCTGCCGGATCGCCTGCTTGCAATCCTCCTTAGACACCTGATCCTCGCCATACTTGGCGATCATGGCCTTCGTCAGGTCGCTCGCTTTCAGGTTCTTCTTGCCGTGATACTCGACAACCATCTGGTACATTTCCTCGGCTAGTTGCTCAATGGGGATCGCCATGGCGTGCTCCTAAAACTTCAAGTGTGTCGATCGGTTGTAAGTCAGCCCCGCATGTTTGAAGTCGTCGATGTGATAGCGCGTGAACGGGATGCCGGTGAGCTCGAAGAAACGAGGCCAACCAATCCGATCGATCCATTCGCCCATGCGCTCGTACTTTCGCGCATGCTTGGCGTAAACATCCACAATCTTCACCACGGCTTCCACGACCTCTGGCCACCGCGGTGGGTTATTCGGCAAGTACGGGATGGCGAGCTTGGAGAACCTAGGCTTCGACCGCGCGTTGCTCACCTTGCCACCCACCCAGATCGATACGCCATCAGTCTGTGGGTTGTTCAGTGGCATGGCCGGGCAGACCGTGTAGCAGTTGCCGCAGTACATGCACTGCTGTTCGATCACTTCCACCGTCTGTTTGCCATCCACCGTACGCGCCCGGATGGCTCCGGTCGGGCACGAAGCCACCACCGTCGGGATCTCGCAAACTTTCGGAAGCAGGTCATGCAGAATTCGAGGCGGCCGCCGGTGGACACCCAAGATGGCTATGTCAGAGCAATGCACCGCGCCGCACATGTTCAGGCAGCAGGCCACCGCCAGCCGCAGCTTTGCAGGCAGATCCTCGTGGGTGAACCGCTCGTACAGAGCGTCCATAACGGACTTGACCAGCCCGCTAGCGTCGGTGGCGGCGGAATGGCAGTGAACCCAGCCTTGAGTGTGGACTACGTTGCTGATGGCATTATTGGTCCCACCCACCGGGAACCCCAAGGCTTGCAGATCCTTCTTCAGATCCTCGATCTTCGAAGGATCTTCGAGGAGAAACTCAATGTTGTTGCGGCTGGTGAATCGTACATAGCCATTGCAGTACTTGTCCGCCAGGTCAGCGATTTTACGGATCGTGTGCACGCTCAGCAACCGTGGCGAACCCGCTCGCACCGTGTACAGCTTCTCGCCCGATTCAGCCACGTGGCACATCACACCCGGAGCCAGCCGCTCGTGATACAGCCACTTGCCATAGTTGCGCTTGATGATGGGCGGCAGGAACTTTTCGTAATGCGGAGGCCCAATGTCAGTCAAACGCTTGGTCGCTTCCGTCGCCATCGCTCACTCTCCTTTATTGCTCGCTCTGCTCCTCATCGACTTTGTAGAACACATACGGGTTGTCCCTGGGGTGGGACACCATTTCCGGCACAGGATCCAAACCAATCGCATCCAGGAAATTCGCCATGCCCACGCGCTGGATCAACTCGCCGACTCGCTCGCGGTTCATGCCGTATTCATCCCAGAACTCCCAGACCCGAGACAGCAACTCCTTGACCGTGTCAAACAACTCCTCTTCCGGTACGAATGGGATGAGGACGCTCGACAGGATAGCGCCCTGGATGATCGGAGCCTTGGCGCCCAAGAGCAGCACCGCGCCCCGCTCCTTTCCTGGCCGAAGAGCTTTGGGCATTACGTTGATGCAGTGCATGCACCGGACGCAGTCGCGATTATTGATGGTCAGTTTCTTGCCGTCCCATTGCATGCACCGCGTCGGACAACGCTCAACCACGTCGGCTTGGATATCCAGCCCATTGGCCACGTATTCGGCTACGGCCTCGTCGTCCTGCTGGATGTCGTCCTTCCAAATGCCGATGATCGACAGGTCCGCCCGGGCGATGGAGGCTACGCAGTCGTTCGGGCAGCCTGCGCACTTGATTTTGAATTTGTAGGGGAACGCCGGGCGATGGAGTTCATCCTGATACTCCATCGTGATGTCGTAACAGAGCTTCAGCGTGTCGTAGCACGCCCACTCACACCGTGCCGGGCCGACGCAAGCCGAAGGGGTTCGCATGTCGGAGCCAGAACCACCCAGATCGAAACCTGCCTGCGTCAACTCCGAGAATGTCGGCTCCAGCTCGTCAGTTTTGGTCCCCAGAAAAATGATGTCGCCCGTCGAGCCATGCATGTTGGTGAGGCCCGAACCGTGGCGTTCCCAGATGTCACAGAGGGTTCGCAGCGCTTGGCTGGTGTAGAACCAGCCAGCCGGTTGGTTCACGCGCAGCGTGTGGAAATGGGCTACGTTAGGAAACTTTTCGGGAACGTCACTGTAGCGGCCAATCACACCGCCACCGTAGCCCCGCACACCCACGATCCCGCCGTGCTTCCAATGGCCCACCTTCTCCTCATAGGACAGCTCTAACTGCCCCAGCAGATCTCGGGCCATTGGACTGGTTTGGGCGGCCGATTTGATCTCGCGGACGAAGCTAGGCCACGGCCCCTTCTCCAGCTCGTCTAACAGCGGGGTGCTGATTTTCTCATCGGCCATGTGGTCTTCTCCCATAGTTAATTTTAAAGATCTTTTACTCCGAAATCTCCTGGCTCCCTCACGGGCCGCCCCTCGTTCCCCTACGCGTCGCAGCCAACGCCACCGTCCGATACACCGCGTGCGCCAATTTCGAATAGGGCGCGTAGGCCAACAGGGCGAACACCAGCACCAGATGAATGAAGTAAACCCCGTACATGACCTTCAGCTGGGCCAGCCGTAACAACTCGCTCAGCAAGCCGGTCAACACGGCCCCTGCAAGCAACCACACCAGCAGCCAGTCGAAGTAGGTGGTGCGCTGCCGCAACTGCTGATTCCTAAGCCGGTTGGCAAGTAGGATGGACGCGCCCACTAGTGCCACGGCCGCGCTCAGGTTGGCCAAAACCTTTAGCGGATGGCTCAGTGGCAGGGGCGTGTGCAGCCACCCGCCCATCGTGCCGATGCCGATCACCGTCCCCACAAATCCCAGACCCAGGAATCCCCAGAATGCCAGCAAATGCCCTGGGTAGCGGAATGGTTCCGCCTGGCACTTTTGGAAGCGCCGATGGGCGAAGATCTCGCCAATAGCGGGGACCAGGTTCGGCAAGATCGGCGCCGTAGCCCCTTGAACGCGCAGTGCCTTGACAAATCGGCCTAGGCCCACGGCGAAGGCCAGCACAGCCAATCCGGAGACGCTGAAGAACAAGGCCTCTAAAACCGGTACCGGGTACTCGTTGGCAAATTCCATTTGCTCGGAGACCGTCTCTGGACCCCACAAGCCCAACCCAGCGAACAGCAGCACCGGCAGCAGGAACAACGTCCACACGGCCCGCGCGTTATTCACCCAGCGAGCCACGAATTTGGGCCAGGCGAAGTACTGGATGGCCTGCTGGCGTAACGCACCCAGTACGTCACCCGGGCGAGCTCCCCGCGGGCACTGCTCCGTACAGTCCCCACAACTGTGGCAAAGCCAGAGGGCAGGATCACTCAAAACCAGATCTTTCAAACCCCATTGGGCCAGCAGCATCTGGCGCCGCGGGAACGTCCGGTCCTCCTCAGAAAGAGCGCACACCGTCGAACAGGTCGCGCACTGATAGCACTTTTTCAGGTCGGCCCCGCCGTTGGCCAGAACTTCCTGGATAAACCGTTCATCGGGTCGTACGACCAGTTCTGCCATCCTCATCCCCGCCATCTCAGAGGAATTCGCGCATCGGGTTCATGCCCAGCTGCGCCACGTATTCGGCGAATTCATTGAGGACCTGCGGCAGCTTGTGGTATTCGTCAATCGACAGTTGGACTAGCCGCAACCGCTCCGGCTCAATTTGCATCCGCTGGAGAGCCTCGCGCATGTTCGCCAACCGGGTGTTAGCAAGCTCGCTGCCGGTCGCGTAGTGGCATTGGTAGTTCTCTCCGTACTTGCAGCCCACCATCAACACGCCATCGATGCCGCAGTTCATCGCTTCCCGGACCCAGACCATGTTGACCGAGCCAAGGCAACGGACTGGGATCACCCTCACGAACGGGCTGTAAGCCATCCGCTGGTAGCCCACAATGTCCAGTGCCGGATACGCATCGTTCTCGCACATGAACACCAGCAGCCGGAACTTGTCTTCTTGGAAGCTGTCCGGCACCTCGATGGCTTTGATGGCCGAGGCGATCATGTCTACCGAGTAGTCAGGGAAGTTGATGATCCGCTCTGGGCAAGCGCCCATGCAAATGCCGCAGCGACGGCAGCGGAACATCTGGTAGAGTGGCGTACCCTTCTCGTCCTCATTAAGCGCCCCGAAGGGGCACTCCTCGGTGCAGCGCTTGCACTGGGTGCAGCGCTGCAGGGCGAATTCTGGCACCGAGATGTCGCCGGAGCGGGGATGTACAGCCTCGCCCCGCACGGCCATCTCCACAGCCTGAATGGCCTTCATCGCGGCACCCGCTGCGTCTTCTTCCGCTCGCACGCCCTCCATCGGCGCACGGACCGTGCCTGCAGCGTAAATCGCCGTCCTGCGAGTCTCATAAGGGAAGCAGATGAAGTGGGAATCCGGAAAGCCATGCCGTAGGACTGGCAAGTCCGGACCTTGACGGTAGTCGAGGTTCAAAATCTCCGTTCCCTCATGGTGCCGCAGCTCCTCGACCCGCCTGATGGCCTCGAACCGCTGCGCTTCGCTTTCGGCCTTCTCAGCAGCGATCATGGCATCCCGCAGCGCACGAATGGCCGGCCCGTCGGCCGAGTTGGGAACCATGCCAGTAGCCAGGACCACCAAGTCCGCCTCGATGACAGCGGTGGGCCCGAGCAAGCTGTTCTCTACGCGCACCCGCAACTTGCCGTTCCCGTTCGGCTCGACGCCAGTCACCTCCCCCTTGGCAAAGAAGTTCAGCGGGTGATCTTGAAGCCGGCGGTAGAGCCGCTCGTACTGCGCGGGCGCCCGCATGTCTTTGTAAATTACGTAAACCCGCGCTTCCGGAGACGCCTCCCGCACATACTGGATCTGTTTCAGTGTCACCAAGCAGCAGACCGACGAACAGTAAGGCAAGTGTTGTGGGTCGCGAGAGCCAGCACACTGGATGAACACTACGTCCCGCGGGGGCTGGTTGTTCGATGGCCGCCGTACACCGCCGTTGGCGGCCATCTGCTCGAGTTGAACGTTCGTGATGACGTCCGGGCTGGACCCGTAACCTAAGTGGCCAAGCTTGGACGCATCGTAGGGTTTCCAACCAGTGGCCAACACAATCGCTCCAATCCGATCGGAGACGCGCCCCTCTGGAGTCTCCACCTCCACATCGAACTGCCCCGGCTGGCCAGAGATCCTCCTAATGCGCGCCGCCACCAGCACCTTGATCCGCGGATGGTAAAGGACCTGCTGAATCTTATCCCCTAGACCACCGTCGGCTAGCTGCTCATAAGGCGGCTGAAACGTTAAGCGCTTCCGCGTTTTGGCGAGAAAGCCACCCAGTTGAGCTTCTTTCTCGACCAGCAAAACCTCGTAGCCCGCTCTCGCGGCTTCCAACGCTGCCGTCAAACCCGCTAGCCCGCCGCCTACCACCAGGATCTTCTTGGAGATCTCCGCTTTTTGAGGGGCCGGCACCAGCGCCTTCTGGGCCTTAACGATACCTATGGCCAAGTAATCCCTGGCCATGGCCAGCGTATCTTCGTCGCCAGCCTTTTGAGCCCATGCCACGTGCTCCCGTAAATTCACCCGCTCGACCACCACGCCCGGATAACGGAATACGTCCGTCTTGAAGCGTGGAGAGCAGGCCGCGATCACGACCCGATTTACTTTCGGGCCCCCGTTTGTCGCAGCCAGATCGTTTTCGATCAATTTCCTTCCCTCGGGCCCGCACAAGTACGGGTGGAGTTGCACGGACACCGCCTTGCTGCGAGCCGAGTTCGCCAGCGCCTGCGTGTCCACGGCCTCGCCGATACCGCACCCGCTGCAGATATAAACGCCTAACCCTTCAGGCATGCGCCAAACTCCTCACCAAGCACTGATAGGCCCTGAGCGCTGCGCCGGTGGCATCCTGCACCGTGGCAGCCACCTCCTCGGGCCGGCGGACGCAGCCAGCCACGTAGATCCCTTTTTCACTAGGCGGGATTGCCAGGAAGCCGAAGGGGTCACGAGCCAGTACCGGAGGCAGATCCTGACTATTGGGCACTATGCCAGTCGCCAGCACGATCAGGTCTGCTTCCACAGTTAACTTGCGGCCCGAGAGAGCATCCTCGGCCACTGCTACCAATCGCCCAGTTTCGGCACTACGCTCCACCTTTGCCACTTTGCCCTTGATCAACCGGATTCGATCCCCGTTGAGCACTTGCTGGTAAAAGTCCTCCAATCGCCCCGGGGTGCGGATGTCGATGTAGAAAATGGTCACTTCTGCATCCGGGCACTGCTCGCGGACATAGGTGGCTTGCTTCAGCGACGCCGCGCAGCAGACGCTCGAACAATACGGCAGGTGGTTCTCGTCGCGCGAGCCAGCGCACTGCACGAAGACCACCGAGCGCGGCTCTTTGCCGTCCGAAGGCCTCACAATCCGCCCACCTGTAGGCCCATCGGGCGCCGCCAGCCGTTCCATCATTGCGTTGGTGATCACATCCGGGAACCGGCCGAAGCCCAAATGAGTTAGCCGCGAAGCGTCATACGGGGACCAGCCGGTAGCCACGATCACTGCAGCCGCTTCAATCACTTCCTGTTTGGGCTGCTCCGTTAGCTCGATAGCACCGTAGGGGCACGCATCTTGGCAGGCCCGGCACCCCGAAAGGCAGGCGCTCCGGTCGATGACGAATTGGAACGGGAATGCCGCCGGGTAAGGCAAGTAAACCGCGCGGCGCTTGGAAAGCCCGTAATTCCAGGGATCCGGCACCTCCGCCGGGCACACCTCAACGCACTTCCCACAGGCCGTGCACGCCTGATTCACGTACCGGGGCTCGACGAGCACTGTCAGGCGGTAGCCGCCCGGTTGCGCCGTGATGTCCTCGACACGCGCTCGAGTCAGTATACGAATCCGCGGGTTCTGCTTAATGCGCCGGAAATTGATCTCCAACCCGCAACTCGGTGGGCAGAGCTTCGGGAAATAGCGAGCTAGCTGGGCCACGCGGCCCCCGAGAGCCGGCTCTCGCTCGATCAGCACTACCTGAGCGCCTGCTTCTGCCGCCTCCAGAGCGGCCGTCATGCCGGCCATCCCACCACCGATCACTGCAATGGGCAAACGTGTTTCAGGCATAGTTCTTACGAGCTTCCTTCCGACCGTCTTGCTGCAATGCGGCCCCGCTCGTGGCCTCTCCGCAAGCGGAGCGTCCGCTCCCCGAACAAGGCAAATCGGAGCCACTGAAGGCCAAACTCGAGTAGTTCCACATCATCGGTCCGCATGGCCTCCACGCGCTCCTCGGCTACGTCGAACCGTTGTAGGAAGCTGGTTTCGAACACGAACCGTCGGAAACGATCCAGGTCGTAGCAGGCCATCAAGAGCATGTCCACCTGCTCGGGGCGGACTTCCCGTCCACTCTGCCAAAAGTCGCTGAGCATCAACTCCTTGAAGGGCAAGCCCATCAATTCGTAAGGCTCTACGCCCTGCTCGGCCAGCCACTCCCGTACGCGATATCGTTTGGGCTGCCGATGACCATGGCAAAGGTCTTCCTTGATCAGGAAGTGCCAGCGCTGGCCGCCAAGGCCGGGGTGTTGGGGATCGGCAAGCCCTAACGGATACATCCGGCAAGCCCACGGCCGGTGAGGGTAAATGCGACAGCCCGCTTCGGTTACGAACGGGCATCGCCGGGTCTCCGGGTCCATTTTGAGGAACAGGACCGGAATCTTGTGCTGGCGGGTGCGTCCGACGATTGTGTAACGCTCGAGGAATTCGCTGGAGCTGATTCCTAAGGCACGCTTCAAACGCAGGACGTCATACGGAGTCAGCAGAATCGAGACATCCTGGCAGCAGCGAGTGAAGCAGTCTAATTCCGGACCACAGTAAAACTGAAACTCGTCGTCCAAGCCCAGCCGCGCTGGATCCGGCGCTCCCGGTTCCACCGGTTGGCCTTCAGGCGGCATGAGCTTGCTCCTCCTCCAGGATCAAATCTTTCAGGGCGGTGTAGGACCACACGGGTAAGGGGCCCGTCTGGCCAGTAGTGGGATCGTAACGGTGACGATAGGAGGCCACTACCCCGTAGTGTTCGTACATCCACTTCCAGCCACGCACGAAGTAAGGACAATCGTCGTTGAAGCACACGTACTGATACTCGCCGCCCCAGGTACTGAACGGGGGATTGGCCCACCGCTTCATTCGCACCCCACAGTAAGGGCAGATGGTCTTGTCAGCCCCCATACTGGCCGCCTCCTTGTGAGTCCCGAGGACAGCTGACTCGCTGCCCTCGGGCTCACCATCCCGTATGTCCCTTGCCTGGGCCGGCCAGAACCTCACCTATGGCCGCCCAGGCGTGGTTGCCGCTAGTCAAAGATCCGGATCACCGGCCGTTTGAACATCTGCCACTCGCCAGTCTTCGGATCCCAGCGGCAGTTGACGAACACGCGCCAGTTCTCCTCGTCCATCTTGGGCTTGTCGGCCCGGAAGTAGTAGCCCGGCCACCGGGTCTCTTCTCGGAAGAGCACCGAGCGCACGTGCGCCTCAGCTTGCCACATCCGGTGGATGTTCTCCCAGCAGCGCATCAGCTCGTGCAGGTTCTCGGCTGCCAGCTTCTCGGAGTCCTCTTTCAGATAGCCCAGCAGCTCGAGTGCCCGCTTGAGCAAGGCCTCGTTAGTGGAGAACTGCGCGCTGACACCACCCGCATACTCGTCCATGATCTTTTGCAAGCGGAACATGAACATCCGCGGGCGGATGTAATTGGGGTTGATATCCGGGTCGGTCGTCTCGTTCTTGTGCTTCTCGAACAATTCCAGTGGCCGGAAGATCCGCTCCTTCCATGCCTTGACCTGGGCCTCGTCCACGTTGGGCATCGTGTTGTTCTCGACGATGAACTTGATCGCCGACTTGGCTGCGATCCGGCCTTCCGTGCACGAACCCGACGAGAACTTGTGGGAAGAGGCTCCTGAAGCGTCGCCGGCGCAGAACAAGCCCTTGACCGTGGACATGTTCGTGTAGCCCCAGAAGTACAGCGGACGGCTCTCGTCGGTTTGCAGATCTTCGGGACCGCTGACCCAAGCCCCGGAAGCCCCCGAGTGCGACCCGATGAAGTACGGCTCTGCTGGAGCGATCTCGGAAGGCTTCTTCTCCGGTTCGACGTTCGTCGCGGCCCACAGTAAGGCCTGCGAGATCGTCATGTCCAGGAAGTCCTCCCAAGCCTCGTTCTCCAGCTCCCGCATCTTCTTCTGGTACAGCTTGGGGTCATCCTTGTACTGCTCGGCAATCTTGGCGATGGCTTCCTCGGTCCGCATGTAAATCGGACCTTTACCCTCCATCACATCCAGCATGCCGAGCCAGTTACGCAGGTTGGCCGGGATGGGCTTGACGCGACCGTAGGGCGCCCATTTCTCCAGCTCGTCCCGCCGCTCCACCATGTAGTCGCCACCCAGCGCATTTGTCGCCCGGGACTTGAACAACAGGAACCAGGCGCCCACCGGGCCGTACGCATCCTTGAACCGGACCGGGATGAACCGCACTTCCTGACAGGTCATCTCGGCTCCGGCCTGGATCGTAAAATACGCCGACGAACCTGCGTTCCAGGGTGGATACCAGGCGCGCCCCAGACCTTCACCCACACTCCGCGGCCGGAATACGTGCACGGCGCCGCCCATGGCCACGATCGTGGCTTTGGCCTTAAACACGTAGAACTTGTTCTCACGAACCGAGAACCCGACGGCGCCAGCGCAGCGATCGCCGTCCATTAACGGGCCCACGATGAACACCCGCTCAAAAATTTGGCCCACACCATCCTGTAGCAGGGCGTTCTTGGCAGCCTCGGCGACGACCACTTTGTAAGACTCGCCGTTGATCATCAACTGCCATCGCCCTTCATGGACGTAGTTGCCCTGCTCGTCCTTCCAAATGGGTAGGCCCCACTTTTCGAACAAGTGCACCGTGGAGTCGACGTGGCGGGCGATATTGGCCACCAGGTCTTCGCGGGTGATCCCCATCAAGTCGTTGCGGACGTACTCCACGTAGTCCTTGACGGTGTTCTGGCCGTCTTTCAGGCCGATGTACTGGTTGATGGCTGACAGGCCCATGGCCACGGCGCCGGATCGATCTACCGCCGCCTTGTCCACAAGGGTCACCTTCAGCCCGTGTTTTTTGGCCCAGTACGCCGCCTCGACAGCCGCCCCGCATGCGGCCATCCCGCCGCCGAGAATCAACAAGTCAGTTTCGACAACAACATCTTCGAACTGGGCTGGCATAAACTCCTCCCTGGCTCACTTCTTCAACGTGAAGACCTCAGGCAAACCGAGCGAGGCCGGTTCGGTAAACAGCACTGGGCTGCTGAGGTCAGTGTCGGCGGTCTCAAACCCACCATCCGGCCGGGCAGAACCTTCTGGCGTGGTCCGGATAGGGAACTTGAACCGCTTGATTTGCCCGTTGCGGAACTTGACGGTCCACATGATCGAGTCGGTCGAGCGCATCGGGGTGACCGAAGCACCCATCGGGATGAAGTCCGCGTAGCCGCGAACCTCGATGGCTTGGGTCGGGCAGATCTTGACGCAGTTGTAGCACTCCCAACACATCGATGGGTCCCGGTTGTAAGCCTTCATCTTTTCGCGGTCCAGGACCATCAGATCGTTGGGGCAGATGTACTGGCACGCGGTCCTATCGAGGGCTTTGCAGCCGTCGCATTTTTCGACGTTGACGTAGCTCGGCATAATCTCCCCTTTTTGGAACGCAGCTATGGGCGCCATCGAGATTGGGAGCGCCCATCTAGCGTATTAAGATCTTAATATCCTTTTCACTCCGTGTCAACGCCCTCGGGCGCCGTCCGCTGCACCACCTACACGGCCTATGAGCCACCGCCGCCGGGGCGCCGCATTCCTCAACACTGCACGGCGGTTTCCACAACATACCCCCTGCGTTCCCGTCACTTACGCCGCTAGCCCACCACCCAGTTGCGCCCTTACACCCACCGCCTGCGCCACTTCAACCCATCCTTCGCCAATCCCTCTCCCACACCCCCTCACCCCTTCCCGCTTGACGCCAGCAACCCGCGAGCCTTAAACCATAGGCAAGCTTTGGATATAGGAGGATTCCCACCATGAACAACCAACACCCTAACCCTCTCGGCTTCACCCGGCGCTCATTTCTCAGCGCTCTAGGGACCCTTTTTCCCTACTCTGAGGCGAGCCCAGCTTCGGCTCCACCCTCAGCGCCCCGCTCCCTCTCCTTGCCTCACATCTCTCTGGGCCGCTT
>JAUQPO010000264.1 GCA_030550335.1 Acidobacteriota bacterium | reverse complement strand
CGAACCGCTGATCTCCAATGAACACCGTATGACCAGCGTTGTGTCCTCCTTGATAACGGACCACTACATCGAACCGGTCCGACAACAAATCCACAACCTTGCCTTTACCTTCGTCGCCCCACTGGGCGCCAATGACCACTACGTTTTTCATGGGGGTGAGACTGCGGGCACAGAGAAACCCAAGCCATTGTAGCGCACCTTTCGGGGTCTTCTACCGTAGCTGTGCTACCCTGAACAGGTTAGGCGGGTTAGGTGGCTTCGGCCCTGGTCCCCATGGACGGCAACACAGTCAACCCCATCCAGCTCAGCGACGTGTTCCGAAGCATCGGTGAGCAGGCCTTCCACACACTGGTGCGAACCATCTCGGTGAGCCGCTTGAAAACGTACCAGCTCTACGGCACGTTGAAGGCCCGCGCTGGGGCACCGAAGCTCAACGTGGAGTGGCTCCGGCGACTAGCACCCCGCTTCTGGCAGCGCATCCAGGACGGCGATGAAGAGCTGGCGGGGGAACTGGCTCAAGCGATTCTGGTCAGCAACCTCGACATGGTGATCGACGTGCTCAACTTCCTGGGGATCCCTCATCGGGACGGATTTTTCGAGAAGGACTTGGACGTGACCGGTTTGTTGCAAGGGGACTGGCAGGCCCGGGCCTTCGAGCATTTTCGAAGCAAGTACCCGGAGCCCCTGCTGATTTTCTATCTGAACCACTTGGCCCGTGAGGTCAGCCGGGCCGAAGAGGTGTTCCTACCGAAGGGTGAAGCTTGAATGTTGCGCCACACGTTGGAGGAACTACAAGTATCCGGACTGGAAAAAATCCAACAAGCTGCCACACGGGACGAACTGGAGCGCGCACGCGTGGAGTTGCTGGGTCGAAAGGGTTCGCTGGCGCAAATTAGTAAGCAGCTTCCCAGCCTCCCCCCGGAAGAACGGGCGCAAGTCGGGTACCTATTGAATACGCTCAAAGAGACTCTTGAACGCGCCTACCAGGAACGTAAGGCGCAGCTGGAAGAGCTCGAGTTGCGCCAGCGACTGGAAAGGGAATGGGTGGACTTGACCCTTCCGGCTGCGGGCCCTAGGCCTGGGAGCCTCCATCCGATCACTCAAGTCCAACAGGAGCTGGAAGACCTGTTCATTTCGATGGGATTCACCGTTTTAAGCGGGCCCGAGGTGGAGACCGAATACAACAATTTCGATGCTTTGAACATTCCGCCTGAGCATCCAGCTCGGGACATGCAGGACACCTTCTGGGTCGAAGGCGGGTTCCTGCTGCGCACTCATACCTCGCCGGTACAAATCCGCGGTATGCAGCAGCTCGGGCTCCCACTCCGAATGGTCGCCCCGGGCCGCGTGTTCCGTAATGAAGAGGTCGACGCCGCCCACGAGCATACCTTCTACCAGCTCGAGGGGATGATGATCGATCGTGACGTCTCGGTGGCGCACCTGATTTACTTCATGAAGACCATGCTCAGCGCCATCTACCACCAGGAGGTCACCATCCGCCTGCGCCCAGGTTACTTCCCCTTCGTGGAGCCGGGTTTCGAGCTCGATGTCCGTTGCCTGATCTGCGGTGGCCGGGGTTGCCCGGTGTGTAAGTACGTGGGGTGGTCCGAGCAACTGGGTTGTGGCTTGGTGCACCCGAACGTGTTACGGATGAGTGGCATCGACCCGGACGAGTGGAACGGCTTTGCTTTTGGCCTTGGCCTGACCCGCTTGGCTATGATGCGATACGGCATTGATGATATCCGCTGGTTGCAAAGCGGCGATCTGCGCTTCTTACAGCAGTTCTAGGTGCGGTTCCTGCGCCACTGCACCCCAGGTTTGGACGCACGACTATGAGGTTCTCTTACAACTGGCTTCGCGAGTTGGTACCCGGGCTTGAGCTGAACCCGAGCGAACTCGGGGAACTCATTACTATGAAGACCGCGGAATGCGAGTCTGTGGAACCGGTGGGCGAGCATCTACGCGCCGTGTGTGTTGCTCGGGTTGTTGCGGCTGAGCCGATCCCCGGTAGCAAGAACCTCAAGGTGCAGCTAGACACGGGACGGTACGGGCAAAAAACAGTCGTTTGTGGTGCACCCAACTGCCGCCCTGGCATGCTTTCCGCTTACGTACCCCCAGGGGTCATGCTTCAAGGACGTGAACTTCGAGTAGTGGAGATCGACGGCGTACGGAGCGAGGGCATGCTTGCCAGTGGCGCTGAACTCGGAATCAACCGCGACGCCAGTGGAATTCTCGAATTGGATGGAGCGCGCCCTGGAGACTCCATCCCAGGTTGCGAGCCAGATTTTATTCTCACGATCGACAACAAGTCCATCACCCATCGCCCAGATCTCTGGGGGCACGTAGGTCTGGCCCGTGAGATCGCCGCCATACTGGGATTGGAACTCCGAGATCCTGTGGAGTTAGCCCTCTTGCCCGCCCCGGCTGTTTCACCTATCGACGTCCATATCGAGAACTTCGACCTCTGCCCGCGATACTCCGCTTTGGCGTTCGAAAACGTCTCCGTCAGGCCCTCCCCCCTTTGGCTGCAGTACCGGCTGGAATGCATCGGCATGAACGCGATCAACAACATCGTCGACGTCACCAACTACATTGCCGCGGAGCTGGCGCAGCCCATGCACGCCTTCGACTGGGACACCCTGCACGGGAACGTGATCGTCGTTCGCAGCGCGCGGCCGGGCGAGTCGGTCACGGCGCTCAACGGCGAAACGTATGCCTTGGATCCTGCCGATTTAGTGATTGCCGATCGGGACCGGCCAGTGGCCATCGCGGGGGTCATCGGCGGCTTGGATACCGGCGTCTCAGGGTCCACGCGGCGGATCGTTCTCGAGAGCGCCAACTTCAAAGCGACGGCTATCCGCCGGACTTCTAGTCGGCTGAAACTCCGGACGGACGCGTCGATGCGTTTTGAAAAGGCGCAAGACCCCGAGAACACCGTCCGCGGGCTTGCCCGCGCCATTCAGCTGTTGGCTCAAGTCTCGCCCAATGCCCGCCTGGTGGGTGGGCTGGTGGATGTGAAAGGGCCGCTGCCAGCTCCTCCGCGCATCGAGCTTCCGCTGGATTGGCTGCAGCGCAAGCTTGGCCGTCCCGTACAAACGGCTGAGGTCGTGCGGATTTTACGCGCCCTGGCTTTTCAAGTTGAAGGTCCCCGCGATAACACCCTGATCGTTGTGCCTCCGAGTTGGCGTGCTACCCGGGACGTCTCAATCAAGGACGACCTCGTTGAGGAGGTGGGTCGCGTGCTCGGTTATGACACTATCGAACCACGTGCTCCGTTGATCCCTTCGGCCGTGCCTCCGGATTTCCCAGCTCGGCGTCATCACCGGTGGGTTCGCCAAGTGGCCGTCCTGCAAGGTTTTACTGAGGTCTATAACTACTCGTTCTATTCCGAGCGCGCCGCTCGCCTCTTCGAACTGGATCCAGAAGCTCACCTACACATCCTCAACCCCATCGCCGTCGACCTGAACCTCATGCGGATGAGCTTGCTGCCGGGCATCTACAAAAACATCCTCGACAACGCCCGGCACTTCGACGCCTTCCGCATCTTCGAAATCGGCTACGAAATCCACAAGCGACCCGATCAGCTACCCGACGAAATCGATCACTTCGCTGCGGCCATCTATGAGCGCTCCAGCGATGGCGTGGCTAACCTGTTCGAGCTCAAACGCCTTGCGGAGTGCTTGATGCCCGGCTGCCGGGTCGAGCCGGCCGAGGCACGCTCCTATGAGCATCCCACACGGGCGTATTGGATCCTGTGGCAAGAACGAAAGCTTGGCCGCTTGTTCGAGTTCCATCCCAAATTGATCGAAGAAGGCAGGGCCGCGGCGCTCGACTTGAACTTGCGGCTGATGCGCGAACTCCAACCTCCCCCGAAACGCTACCAGCCACCCAGGCGGTTTCCGGCCAGCGCTTTCGACTTATCCATCGTCACCGATGGCCGGGAATTGGCTGGGCGTGTGAAGGAGCTCTTGGAACGTCTGGCGTGCGAGATCGCCCCCGCCGTGGAGTCGGTGACCTTCCTCCGTCAGTACGCCGGTCCCCCATTGCCGGAAGGCAAGAAAAGCCTATCGTACCGCATCGTCGTTTACGCTCCGGACCACACCTTGTCGGCTGAAGAAGTGGCTGAGGTCCGACAACGGATGATCCAAGGCGTCCAGGCGGCAGGCTACCAGCTACGGTTGTAAGGCATAGCGATGAGCGCCTGTTGGATGGACTCGACCTCGGGGTGGCCATGGCGCTATGAGTCTCTCAGCCAGCCACGTCCCACGCCAAACGCCAGCTCAACAAGCTCTGCGATGATCTCATCTGCCGAGGCTCTCATCGGGTGAGGTTACCTACACGATCGGTCAATGCTCGATCTGTCGCTGCTTTCTTGCGGCGGCCGGCCTTGTGGGTAGGCGGTTTGCTCCTGGCGGAGGTGGTGTTTTTCCACTGGAAGGTTTTATTCGTCCCCGGGTACGTCATCCCGTGGGATTTGCGCTACTTCCATCTGCCGCATGCTGCCTATATCGCCTCCTGCCTGGCTCGCGGCGAACTCCCGCTCTGGGATCCTTTCACTTATTGCGGGCGCCCCTTCGCCGCGAACATCCAGGTACAGCTGTTCTATCCACCCCGTTGGGTGAGCATCGGCTTGCACTTGTGGCTCGGCTGGGACTTGCTCTACTGCCTGGAGCTGGAATTGATTGCCCACGTATTCTTAGCTGGGCTATTAACTTGGTTGTTCCTCAGAGAATTCGGCCTCTCGCCTGCCGCTGCTGCCGCAGGCGCCACCGCTTACCAACTTGGCCCCTTCTTCAGCTCGCAAGCTCAACACATTGGCGCCGTGAGCGCTGCAGGATGGTTGCCCCTTACCTGGCTGGCCGCAGCACGCTTGGCCCGTAACCCGTCCGCAAGCGCTCTTCTCTTGTGGGCGTTTGGGCTCGCACTCACCATCTTTTGCGGACTCCCGGCGATGACCGTCGTGGCGGCGTTCTCTTCATGGTGGGTGGCCTTCACACTGGCTCGCCCCTGGCGTCAGCGGCTGAGAATCACGCTCCTTGCCGCGCTGGCTGCGCTGCTGGCCGGGTTGCTGGCCGGTATCCAACTCTTACCGACCATCGAACTAAATTTCCAAAGCATCGCCCGGTACCGCGCCGATTGGCTTGGCACTGGCGGGGGGTTGCCCGTC
>JAUQPO010000263.1 GCA_030550335.1 Acidobacteriota bacterium | reverse complement strand
CCGTACCTGCAGTTGTCGGCACGGCGATCGTGGGTAGGGAAGGCTGTTTCAGGGGTTTACCTTGTCCGATAACCTCGAGGTAGTCCAGGGGATCCCCGCCGTTACCTAAGATGGCAGCAACGGCTTTGGCCGCATCGATGGCGCTTCCGCCACCGCAGCCGATGAGACAATCGCATCGCTCTTGGCGCGCCAGCTCGACGCCCTCTCGAACCAACTGCACAGTAGGCTCGCCCTGGATGCGTAGTATCGCCGGCCTCAACCCCGCTGTTTGTAAAGGCTCGAGCAGTCGCCCCAAGCGCTCTTCCGGCAAATTGGTAACCACTAATGGGCGGCTGCCGAATTGTCGCGCTGCGTCCGGTAATTCAGCCACCGTCCCGGGCCCGTAAAGGATGCGCGCAGCCGTCGCGAATTCGAACCGCATGGTGCTCACCACTGCTCGTCCGGCGGGAAGACGTTGATGTATTTGATGCTGTGCCTCGGCTCTTGCATCATCGGCTCAACCGTATCCCGCCATTTTTGGTAGTGGGCGGTAGCCTTGTGGGCTGCCGGAGCGTCGGGGGTCCTGTAGACTTCGACCAAAATGAAGCGCGTCGGGTCGTCCTCCTGCTGGATCACGTCAAAGCGGGCCACTCCCGGCTCCTGGACGCTGTTGCGGGCGTTCTCGAGCGTAGCCTGTTTGAACGCTTCGACCGCTTCAGGCTTGACGTGTACATGGACATGGACCACGATCATCTTGGCTCCTCCCTTCGATGGCAGGCTCAATTGCCTGCCAGGCCTGTGCCACTCTATTATTTCTCGGCTCGGACCAGTGGCGACGATGCCGGACAAACCTGGCCAAGTGCCGTCCGATAAGGGATTTGTGCCGACTGGCTTGAGTTGCAATCTGCGCAGAACGGGACTAGCATTTGGTGTGGGAGGTCGTGCGAGATGAAGTGGACGTGGGTCGGTCTCATGCTCGCTCTCGTGCTGGTGACTTTGACTGCTGCTCCTCTGGTTGGGCAGACGAATTTCCCGAAGTTGAACTCGGTGGAACCCAACACGGCCAAGCCCGGCGATGTGCTCACGGTTCAGGGTGAGAACTTGGGTAAAGACGTCGTTCAGGGGATCTATCTGACAGACGGACAGAACGACTTACGGATGGACATCATTGAGCAGACGGCTACCTCGATCCGGTTCCGCGTGACGGACAAGGTCAAGCCGGGCAAGTACAACTTGATGGTGCTGACTCGCGGGGACGAGCCGAGGCTCATCGAGCAGCCGGTCAAGGTCACCATAGAGTAAGCCATAAGGTCACACCTGCCCAGTGACCGCGGGTGGCAAAGGGTGACAATACGTGTTCTGTTGCCATTCGTTTTGACGTTGGGGTTGGCTAGCCAGGCCTCGCGGGGTGAACTCTGGACCGTCAATCAGCCGGTCATCGACATGTACGCTGAGCCCTCCGCGGATGCCCAAGTCGTTTCCCAATGCCTGTACGGAACGAACGTCGAGTCCATAGAAGAACGCCCGGGATGGCTACGGATCCGCTCCCCCGATGGGTACTTGGGTTGGGTGGACCAAACGGGGTTGCTCCCCCGTCCAGGCCGGCCTTACGGGACTACCCCTACCGTAGGTAGGGTGTGGAACCTGTTCGCCAGTATTTACGCCGAGCCGGACGTTACCCGCCGGAGGCCCTTGTTGACTGTCCCGTTCGCGGTACGGCTGGAAGTCGTGTCGCTTCCGCAAGCGGGAGAACGGTGGGTGCAGGTTCGCCTCGTCGATGACCGCCTGGCCTGGATCCAGAGGGGAGACTTGTCATTGCGGCTCGAGCCGTTGAGTGTAGGGGAAATCATCGGCGTGGCGCGGCGGCTGGTCGGACTACCTTATCGCTGGGGTGGCACATCGACGTACGGCTTTGATTGCTCTGGGCTGACACAGTTGTTATGCAGCTTGCGCGGGGTACTCATCCCCCGTGACTCTGGCCCCCAATCCCGCTGGGAAGGTATGGTGGACGTCTCACGTGCAGAGCTTGAACCCGGAGACCTGTTATTTTTCGGTTCGTCGCCAGACAAAGTCACCCATACGGGCCTCTACCTCGGCGGCGGTGAGTTCGTTCACGCCACGACCCATGGCACCCCCACCGTGCGGATCGACCGGTTGGACGATCCCTACTGGAGTGAGCTGCTCGTCCGCTGCCGGCGCTTGTTGGCCCGTCCTAAATCCCCATGACGCGAAGAAGGTGGCTCGGAACGATGATGTTGGGCGGAGGGGGGCTGCCAGCCATACTTGGGCAGGCCGCTCCGCCACGCTGGCAAGCGAAGACTGTTCGATTGTTCTTGCGGCACACGTGGACAACCACTATGGGTTCCTACGAGTACCGCGACACTGTCCACGTGCGATTTGAGCACGACGGTGTGGTCGGTTATGGCGAGGGCGCACCGATCGTCCGGTACAAAGAGGATGCCCCCTCGACAAAACACGCCGTCGAGAGCCTGTTCTCCTGGCTGGAGAGTGTGAATCCCTGGCAGTTCGCTAAGGTGATGGACGAGGTAACTCGACGCCTACCGGGTCACTGGGCGGCCAAGGCCGCCATCGACATTGCCTTGATGGACTGGGTGACCCAGAGGCTTGGGATTCCACTCTATCGGTATTTCGGCTTGGATCCGGCAGCCACACCACTCACCAGTTTCTCAATTGGTATCGACCGACCCGACAAAATCAAGGAGAAGGTTCAAGAGGCGGAGCCATACCCCATTTTGAAAATCAAGGTCGGCGTCCCCGGCGACGAGGACATCATTGAGGCCGTCCGGAGCGTGACGAATAAGCCCATCCGTGTGGATGCGAATGAGGGTTGGCCTGACAAGGAACTCGCTCTGCGCAAAATTCGCTGGCTCGAAAAAGCGGGCGTGGAGCTCGTCGAACAACCTATGCCTGCCCCAATGATCGAGGAGACCCGCTGGTTACGGCAGCGGGTTCATGTCCCGCTGATCGCGGACGAAGCGGCGCTCCGACCGGAGGATTTGCCCCGGCTACGAGAGGCCTACGACGGGGTGAACGTCAAACTGGACAAGTGTGGGGGCATTCTAGCCGCCTGGCGAATGATCCAGCTCGCTCGAGCTCTCGGAATGAAGGTGATGCTGGGGTGCATGGTCTCGAGCTCCGTTTCGATCACCGCTGCTGCGCATCTTGCGCCCCTGGTCGACTACGCCGATTTGGATGGGAATCTGCTGGTGGCTAACGATCCGTTCGTTGGAGTCCGGGTCGAGCATGGCCGGCTGATTCTCCCCGACCGGCCTGGGCTGGGCGTAGTGCCGGTGCGAGAACACAACCCCTGGGCCTAGCTACGTGCCGTCGGGCCTGACGAGGCCTCACCGCACCGCTCTGGCGCCAGCATTAGCCACGTCCCAGTGCCCAGCGCGCATGATCAGCGACCAAGCGCGAAGCGCTGTGGGCAAGCTGTGCTAATACGGAACGCAAACGACGGACGCCGCTGTTGGCTATGGCAATCGTGACGTTTCGGAGAAACCCTTCATAGCCGGCTCGACGCACCGGAGTTCCTGCAAAGTGCCGTTCGAACGCCTCCAGGTTCAGGCTCGCTAGCTCCTCAAGGGGCGGGGCAAACCATCGCGGCGTAAACCCGGCTTCGGGCGTCACTGGAGCTTTGCGGTTCCATGGGCATACATCCTGGCAGATATCGCACCCGAAAACGTGATTGCCCATCAGCGTACGCACGCCTTCTGGGATGGAACTTCGGTGTTCAATCGTGAGGTAAGAGATGCAGCGGCGTGCATCGAGAAAAACCGAAGGACCCTCGGGGCCCGGATTGGGGATGAGAGCTGCGGTAGGGCAGGAGTCGATGCACCGCCGGCAGCTGCCGCACCGGTCGGGTGGAGGTGCATCTGGTTCGAGCTCTAGCGAGGTCAGTAGCTCGCCGAGGAAGAACCACGAACCGAGTCGCTGATTGATCAAGCAGGTATTGCGACCGATCCACCCTAGACCCGCCCGCCGCGCATAGGCTCTCTCCAGGAATGGGATGGCATCGACCCCCAGTTTCCAGTGGAATTTCCCGAACTCTAGCTCCAGACGCTTTGCCAGATCCCGAAGGCGGCGCCGCAGAATCTTGTGGTAGTCCCGGCCCCAGGCATAGCGCGAGATCCAGCCCCGCTGTCGATCCGATAGCTGCGTGCTGAGTGGAAACGGCGTGTGGTAGAGCAGTCCTACGCAGATGATGGAGCGAGCCTGCGGCAACAACGAGCGTGGATCAGCTCGGAGTTCGGCTCGCTGGTCGGTGAGATACCTCATCTCGCCAGCCATGCCTTGCCGGATCCACCAGAAGTAGAAGTACGCCTCAGGCAACGGCTTGGCTTCAGCGATGCCAACCAGCTGGAAGCCACATTCAAGGGCTAGCTGTTTGACCCGCTGGGCCGCTGCGGCAGGATCGGTGAGCGGGCGAGGCCTGGATGCAGCTGCAGAGGTCGACGCTCCCACTGGCTCCAGCATATTGCAGCACAAGCAAAAAATTCACCCGTTCAACCCCAACTCCTAGGCACGCCTGACGGAGGCTCCCTATACTGCTCGTTGAACACTACAGGCTGCTGGTGCAGCTGATCAATGCCGGTTCGGAGGGGCTGTTGTCAATGGACCTCGGCCCGGCACGCTGAGCAAGGAGGGAACCATTAGACCATGTACAGGCCAGTCAAGTACGTAGAAAAGTTGCTGTCGGTGGCGGCCAACGGAGCCTGGTACGTCTTCGACACTTTGAACCAGATTAAGCAAAGTCCACCCTTTACTCCGAAATGGTCAGACAAGCCTTTGCAAAAGTCCTACGAAAAACCCAAGCCTCCGCTCGGCTGGCCTCGGGAAACCGATTCCTTGTGCCCCAAATGCGTCCCCGAAGTCCGTAGGAAGATCCTGGAGGGCAAGCTCCCCTATGAGATCCTGCTCACGGAAAAAGTCGGGGAAATCAAAGCCTGGATTATCGAACGTGACGGGAAGATCCTGATGGTGAAGCGTTGTCCCATCCACGGGTACTTTGAAGACGTGCTGTCGATCGACCCGGAGTTCACCCGGCACATCGAGCAAGTCTTTCCAGGGCGAGACATTCGTGCCCACAACGACCGGCATCTGCACAACCACGGTTCCTCGACGATCACGCACGGGCGGGGTGCAGTGCTCACGATCGACCTGACTAACCGCTGCAACATGATGTGCGACCCGTGCTTCATGGATG
>JAUQPO010000262.1 GCA_030550335.1 Acidobacteriota bacterium | reverse complement strand
GCAGCCTGTGGAGCACATCATGGCGCCAGTGCGAGTGGCTGTAGCGGCCTGGCTCGGTAAGGCGCGGCTCATCGACAACGTGTTCTTCGATCCAGCCGAAAAGAGTGGCCCAGAGTCCTGAACGGTTTGGTCGCCTCCTGTGGGGCGGGACCGTTGCGGCTCAGCGTCCGGTGATCACGGGCAATGCCAGAAACTGTTCTTCCCCCGGGCTAAGTTCAACGACGCGTCCCAATTGCCGGCAGCGCTCCAACTCGGTGGACTCGTAAATCCTGCAAGGTGGTTCGTCCCACCATGCCACGGCGATGTAACGGCCCGGAGCAATGCCGCGAAGCTCGTAGAGACCGAATGGATTGCTCCTGGTGGTGCGGTACTGCTGCACGCGTCCTGCGGGAGGATCGGGGATCAAACTCACTTTGGCGCCGATGGCTACACGAGTCGGGCCTTGTGTGACCACGCCACGGATCCGTGCCCCGCGCGTCCCGTACACCACTTCTAAGGTGGCTGGGCCGGCGGACTCACAAACTAGGCCGCTCAGCAAGACGTTAGTGCCCGCCAGCCAGGCGCCTTCGAGGTAGGCGTCAGGCGGTAGGCCCTCCAGATAGACGTCGTAGATTTCACCAGGCTCACAGCGAATGAGGAATGTGCCGTCCGGGTGAACCTCGGCGGGCCGAGGAGCGTCGAGCAGAGTTCTGGGAACCAGCAGAACGGATGCGTTCTCAAGCTCCTGCGCCCCTTCAGCTGCCGCGAGTCGCCCCATGATTTCCCGCTCGGGCTCCAGGCGGACCTCCCAGTCGCGTACCTCGCCTCCAGCCACCTCCAGCCGCTTCCGCGCGATCCACCGCGTGTCCCCGAGCCTCAGTTCCGCCACGAGCAGATAGCGCCCTGCAGGAACATTTACCAGCTCGAATTCGCCCTCGCGCTCCCATCGGACCGTCAACGGCACTGGCACCCAAGCGTTCGCTCGGGGACCTTCCTGCAGGACCTGGAAAGAAGCTGCCCGGACACGCTCGCCAGTATCGCCCCGAACGACCCAGCCACGGACTCGGTTCACCGGCACCTCCGCCAGTACGACCTCCAATCGATCGAGCTCGTCTTCCTCACGCAAGACGAGGGCGGTGGCGTGGGCCGCGTCAGGGCTACTCGCATAAAAGGTTGGAACCGTGGCTTCTTGAACCATCGGTGCTCGATCCGATTGTGTTGCCGGCAGCGCCGGGTGAGCCGCTAGCAAGTAGTACTCGCCCGGTGCCAAACCGTAAAAGCGGAACCTCCCTAGATCGTCGGTCTGAGCGCGGCTCACCAGGGTGTAGCCTCGGGTACTGGGTTCAATAATCTCGCGAAATAGGTGTACCGGGACGTTCACTGCTGGCTCGCCATCCCGGAACCGTACCGTTCCGGCCACCACCGCGCCTTTGGCCAAGCGCACTATCAGGTCAGTGAGGTTTTCGCCTGAAGAGAGCGGGAATGTTAGCGGCATCCTCGTGCCAGCCAGTTCTGCGTAGGTGGGGGCCAAGTAACCCGGCTTGCTCACGCTCAAGCGGTAAGTACCCGGTGGTAAGCCTGTGAACCGGAATTTTCCGTCGTGTTGTGTGAGCGCGCGGAAACTCTCCCTCTCGCTCACCCGTTCCAGAATCACTTCCACGCGCGCCAGCGGTTGACCGGTGGAACGGCTTACGACCAGCCCCTCGACAGAGGCATTCGCGCCGACCCACGGTAGCGGCTGTGCGAGAACAACAGATGTGCCTAACGCGAGTACCAGCCACCCGTCAGTGGCCGCGAAGTTCACGGCACTGGTCCTATCCCTCCATCGTAGTGTGCCAGGGTCCAGGCGCTGTGGTTCGGGGGAGTCGACTGATCGTCGAAGGGTTCGTGCTAGAAGGAAATCATGCGGACATCGCCCCCGGAGCTGCTTGCACTGGCCCGCGACGTGATGTTGATCGAAGCCCGGGCGATTGAGCGCGCGGCCGCTCGGTTGAATGATGAATTTCTGCGGGCGGTACAGTTGTTGGCCACTCATTCTGGGAAGGTCGTCACTACGGGGATTGGCAAGTCGGGCATAGTGGCGCGCAAGCTGGCTGGGACGTTGTCGAGTACAGGCCGACCGGCGGTGTACTTACATCCCGCTGAGGCGGCTCACGGCGACCTCGGGCTGATCGACCACGGCGACCCAGTGGTGCTCGTCTCCCACGCTGGGACGACGGCGGAGTTGTTGCAGCTGGTGCCGGCTCTCAAGCGGCTAGAATGTCCCCGCATCGGACTGATCGGTCATCCACGCTCGCCCCTGGCAGCAGAGGTGGACATACTGCTTGACGTATCCGTCGAGCGGGAGGCCGACCCGGGCGATTTGATTCCCACCGCCAGTACAGTGACAGCCCTGGCGGTTGCGGACGCGCTGGCTATCGCGGTAATGCACGCTCGCCAGGTCACCATTGAGGACTTCGCGGAGCGGCACCCGGCTGGGCAGCTCGGACGGAACTTACGACTGCGCGTGGGCGAGGTCATGCACCGTGGCGAGTCTGTGGCTTGGGTGCGCCCAGACGACCCGCTTCGAGAGGTGGTGATTGCCATGACCAGCCGCCCCTTGGGGGCTGCCTGCGTGGTGGACGAGCAGGGTGTGCTGGTAGGGCTGATCACTGATGGGGACCTACGCCGGGCGTTGCGCCGGCACGAGGATATCCGCCCACTGAGAGCGCGCGACGTCATGACGGTCACGCCTGTGACTATTGGGCCGGAAGCGCGCCTGATGGACGCTTTGCGACTCATGGAAGAGCGTCCCTCGCAGATTGCTCAGCTCCCTGTGGTTGACCCAGCCACGGGGAGGTGCTTGGGTTTGATTCGGCTGCACGATATTTGCCAGGCCTGGCTGCGGTGAGGCTTCAATGGCTGGCACTGTGGGCGACTGACTTGTCAAGTTCTGCCTGGGGCGGCCGATAGGAATAGCAGGAGCGGTGTGTCTTTACAGGCCGGTAGCCAACGCAGTCCGCCGAACACAGAGGTGACCCATGGGAATCACGCCACTGCGGTTCACCGGGATTAGCGATTTCTCGGACGACTTCCAGGCCATCCTCGATCGAGCGGTCGCCATCGCGCGCCTGCCGATCCAGCGACTCCAGCAAGAGCAGGCCCAGCTGCTCGCCAAAAAGCAGGCCTTAAACGACCTGCGCCAGAGCGTGGCGCTGCTCGCCTCGGCTTTGGAAAATCTTGGACAGCTAGGAGAACGTCGGGCCTTGGCGGCTTCCAGTTCGAACACCTCGATCGTGACCGTGTCGCTGAACGGGGCAAGTTCGCCGGCTAGCTACACGTTATCGGAAATCAGTTCTATCGCCCGGCCAGCGTCCGAGACCACAATCTCGGGCTACTCCAGCTTGACCGAAAGCGCCGTATCTGCAGACGGCGTCCTGGAGTTCCGCGTAGGCGCACAGCGCTACACCCTCGATCTGACCGCTCTCGGTCAAAACAACTTGGCAGGGCTGCGAGATGCGATCAACCGTCTGAACGCCGGTGTCACGGCCAACATCCTCAACACCGGCGACCCCGATCGACCCTACTACCTGGTGGTGACTGCATCAAACACAGGCGAGCAGCCGTTGCAGCTACTGGATGACCCCAATGACCCCGGGACGAACCTGCTCACCGCAAACAATCCAGGCTCAAACGCGGTGTTCAAACTCAACGGTCTGACCGTGACACGCGCGACCAACACGATCTCCGATGTGATTCCGGGTGTCACGTTGACCTTGTTACGGGAGACCACAGGCACCGAGAGCGTGACGATCTCGCTGAACTCCTCGCGGACTCAGGTGGCCAATGCCCTGTCCAGTTTGGTCAACGCTTACAACAGCTTACGAACACAACTGAGCGCGCAAATGGGCAAGAATGCGGGCCCGCTGAGTGGCGACGTGATCGTCCACCAGCTAGCCCAGTACCTCCGGGAGTTGGCTACTTACGAGCTCCCCTCCGGGCCTATCCGCCGCCTGGCAGACTTCGGAATTCAGTTCAACGACAAAGGCGAGATGTCTTTCGACAGCGCCAAGTTCTACGCCTTGAGCCAGGAGGAGTTCCAGGCGGTGCTGGATTTTCTGGGCTCAAAGACCAGCGGCCTGGGCGGCTTTGCACAGAAGTTCTCGGAGGTCTCCGACCCGGTAAGGGGCTGGATCAAAACCCAGCAAGACCACTACGACGCGGCGGATGCGCGGCTAAACCAGCAGATCGAGGTCCTGACCGAACGCCTCCAACGGATGCAGCAGAGCCTGTTGTTGAAGCTCGAACAAGCAGACAGCTTGCTGGCCCAGCTCGAAGGCCAGCAGGCAATGCTCGATGCAGCGATTAAAGGATTGAACCTGGTGCTCTATGGGCGACGCGAATCGTGATCCAAGTCAGGGCTGTGCACTGTGGCAAGAGCTGATCAAGGAGCTCGAACAAGCCACTGCGCAGCTCGAGCACTTGGCTAGTGGGGATCTACTCGCACTAGCTCAAGCGGTCCAACTGCGGGCACGGGCTATCGCCAAAGTCCACGAATACGCAACGCGCTACCCACCGCCGGCAACTCCGGAGTTGTTGAGGAGGCTGCAAGCAGATTACGCGCGCGGGGCACTCATCCTGGAGCGCTTGCGCGTTGCTCGGGCTAACGCGCAGGCGGAGATCGCACAGCTGGCCGAACGTACGCAGCTGTGGCGTTCGTTACGAACCTCGATGCCGCGCTTCACACGCAACGTGGATGTGGAAGGTTGAATGCGGGCTGGCTGAAAGGACTTAAAAGTAGCGTTGGAGTTCGCTGAACCGCTCGACGACCAACAGGCGTCCGTCAGGACTCGGCGGCAGTGGATCGCGCTCCAAGTGCCAGGTCCGTGGGTGAGGCACGTACACAGCTCGCAGGCCCGCTTCCAGTGCTGGGCGAATGTCGGATTTCGGCGAGTTGCCGATCATCCAAGTCCGTCGTGGATCCAGATTCAGCTGTTCGACTAGGCGCCGGTAGGCCGGGGCGTCTTTTTCCTTTACGATCACCACGTGCGAAAAGAAGGACTCCAGTCCCGAGCGCTTGATCTTGCGCCACTGTTCGTCAGGCTGGCCCTTGGTGAACAGCGTCAGCCGGTGCCTGGAAGCTAGGTACGCGAGCGTTTCCGGAACTCCCTCGATGAGCTCCAGGGGCTTTTCCATGATCTGCTCAGCCAGCCGCGTGATGTAATCCAGATCTTCCGGGCGAACAGGCCGCT
>JAUQPO010000261.1 GCA_030550335.1 Acidobacteriota bacterium | reverse complement strand
GAAGCTCAAGGCGAACTAACTAGGGAGGGGTATGAGGCCAGGGAGCTGCGTTGTGGGCGCGGGCTTACGCTCGACTGCAAGGCCTTTGCGGCGCACACTGCCCAGCTACCGGTCTCGGTGTAAGTTTACGGTGTAGCTAGAAGGGGTGGGCGTGCTGCGGAACCAGCTGCCCCGTGGGCGCAGGTTTATACCAACCGCCGGCCGGCAAGGCCCTCTGCGAGTGAAGCTGCGCTTGTGGTGCTGGGGTTACTGGGCTAGGCGCTGAAAGGGGCGGGTTGGGGGTGGTGCAATTGGGCTGGGTGGTGTACTAGTACCGTATGGGGGCTAGCACGGGGGCATTCGCGCCTAACTGGTTGAAAGTTGCGGGGATTGTGCGGACTGGGACAATTGAGCAGGCCCCGCGGGTATAACACTGGGGGCTTGACGTATGACGGCGCGTGCGGTATATAAGATTACACCGAGGTACAACTCCAGCTGTATCACCAGCCTAGACTCAAGGCGCAGTAAAAGCGACGAGGGGTGCTGTGTACAGTCCCCGCGGATGGGACTGACAGGGCGGTAGCCTGTCCAAATGAGCCCGCCACGGCAGGCTGAAGACTGCGGACTCCCGTGCCTCTAATTGCGTTTGTACTTCCGACACCCAAAGAGACCAGCCGCAGGGTTGATCCGTGACTGACCATCCCCACACGTCGATGGAAAAGCTTGACCGGATCGTTAGTTTCCGCGTCAGCTGGGACGAGTACCAACGACTTCTGCAAGTTTGCGCCGCGTGTAACATCCGCACTATCTCCGAGCTCACCCGACGCGCCCTACAGGAGTGGGTCAATCACCGCGGCGAGGCCCGAGAACCTAACGATCAGCTCAGCTACCTTACCCATCGGATCGAGGCCCTCGAGCGGCGGGTTTCCGAGGTAGCTGCGCAGGTAGACCAGCTGATGCGCGGGGTCAGGAACGGTCGAGCCTAGCAGGATAAGAAAGCCTAGGAGGATAAAGACGTGAGGCCCAGTGCCGAGCTGATCGTTGTGCCAATTCCCGCCCTGAAGTTTTTGTGGTTCGCGCTCGGGCTTGTTTGGCTCGCTGGCCCAAGTGTCCTGGCTGCCCAACCCGTGCGCGAACGCCTGTACACGTTAGGCCCAGGAGACCAGATTATCGTGCGGGTCCCGGATCTTAAGGAAATCCCCGACGACCCGGTGCAGGTTGATCCCCAGGGGTATATCAGCCTGCCGCTCATCGGCCGTGTGGAAGCGCGGGGAAAGACGTTGGATCAACTTGAGGCCGAATTGAAGCAGATTTTGCGGAAATACCTGAAGGACCCAGAGGTCACCGTGGCGATCTCCGAGTTCCGCAGCCAGCCAGTCTCGGTTTTTGGCGCGGTTCAGCGACCTGGAGTTATCCAGTTGCACGGCCCACGGACCCTCTGGGAGGTGATCTCCGAAGCTGGCGGATTGACCAACGACGCCGGCGCTACGGTCAAGATCATGCGTCGACTCGAAGAGGGCGAACTGCCCCTGCCTGGCGCCCGCATCGACGAGTCTGGCCGGTACAGTGTGGCGGAGATCGACGTCAAGTCGGTGATCGAAATGACCAATCCCGAGCAGAACATACTGGTGCGCCCCCACGACGTGATCACCGTCTCGCAGGCCAACATCGTGTACGTCGTAGGCAGAGTGCAGAAGCCTGGGGGCTTTGTCACCAAGGGTTCGCTCTCCGTATTGGAGGCACTCTCGCTGGCGGGTGGGTTCGCGCCCAATGCGGCTCCCACCAAAGCGCGAATACTGCGACGCAAGCCCGGCACTGACGAGCGGATCGAGATCGCGATCAACCTGAAGGACCTGCTCAAAGGAAAGATCGAGGACATGACGCTCAAGCCCGACGACATACTGTTTGTTCCTTACAGTGGTTTCCGTGAGTTTAGTCGCCAGGCCGCGGCGGCTTCGCTGGCGGTGGCCACAGGGATCGCTATTTATCGCGTGGGGTTGGATCGCTGATGCAGCCGCCACATCGGCAGCTTCCCGAGCCTGAAGGCACCAGCGCGGCGCCGGCGCCTGCCCGGCCAACGCGCGAACCTGCTCCGGCCCCGGAGCGGACTTACGGCTACGGCTACCCGGCCGAGTACGGCTACGGCTATGGCTACCCGGAGGGGGCCGAGGGGCCGACGTTGCTCGATTATTGGCATATCCTGCAGCGTCGGCGGGGCACCGTAGCGCTCATTACGATATGCGGGATCATCCTCGCTGCTCTGATCACCTTCCCCCAGACGCCGATCTACCAGGCCGTGGCCCGGATCGAGATCCAGCCGTTGAACCCCGAGTTCATGAACCTCCGGCAGGTAACGCCGGTTCAAGAAGGGGGCCCGTCGTTCAACGACTTCGACATACGCACGCAGGTCAAGGTCTTGGAGAGCGAGACTTTGCGCGAGCGCGTGGTGGATCGCTTGCTCAAGCAAGGTTGGGGCAAGCCGGAGAACGAACTGGAGGCTACGGGCCGGCTGGGCAGCTGGCGGCGAGCACTGAATCTGGAGCCAAGCCCGCCGCGGCCCGATCCACGCAAGCGGCTGTTAGCGGTCCTAAAGGACAACCTCAAGATCAAGGCCGTGCCCAACACTCGCATCGTTGAACTGACGGTCGATTCGCCCGACCCGAAGTTCGCCGCCGCGGCCGCCAACGCCTTGGTCGAGGAGTTCATCGACGAAAACCTGGCGGCCCGCTGGCAGATGACCCAACGCACCGGCGAATGGCTGCAGCGCCAGCTCGAAGAGATGAAGATCAAGCTGGAGCAATCTGAGGAGCGCTTGCAGCGTTATGCCCGGGAGAGCGGGCTGCTCTATACCGGCGAGCAGACCAACGTCGCCGAGGAGAAGCTGCGCCAGCTCCAGGAGGCACTCTCCAAGGCTCAGGCCGATCGCGTAGCCAAGCAGTCCCGTTACGAGCTCGTGCGGAGTAGCTTGCCTGAGGCGTTACCGGACGTGCTCGACGATGCCACGCTGCGCCAGTACCAGGCGAAATTAACCGACCTGCGGCGGGAAGAGGCACGCCTGGCCACCACCTACACGGACGACTACCCAGAGTTGCGCCGCGTGCGAGCACAGATCCACACGATCCAGCAGGCTTTGGAGCGCGAGCGGGCCACGATCCTCGAGCGCATCCGGAATGAGTACGAAGAAGCGGTCCGGCGCGAGCGCCTGCTAGAGCTGGCCTATCGCGACCAGCAAAAGCTCGTCCAGGAGCAGGCCGAGCGCGCCGTGCAGTACAACATCCTCAAGCGCGAAGTGGATTCGAACCGACAGCTCTACGAGATGATGCTGAGCCGGATGAAGGAGGCTTCGGTGGCCTCGGCGCTCCAGGCGTCGAACGTCCGGGTAGTTGACCCGGCGCGCATCCCCGAGCGGCCGTACAAGCCACGTTGGTTGTTGCACCTGGCGTTGGGATTGATGTTTGGCGGCATGGTGGGCGTGGGCTGGGTGATCTTGCGCGAGCGCGCAGACCGGAGTCTGCAGGAGCCGGGCGATGTGGCCTTCTGGGTGAATCTGCCTGAGCTCGGAGTGATTCCGCAAGCCGAGCGCAAGAGCTTGCCATCGAAGTCTTCTCTTGCCAAGGCGTTGCTACCCGGAGCCAGGAACAAGGGGGAGGAAGCGGAGGAGCCCTCCTTGGCCCTGGCCCGCCGGGAGGACGTCGATCCCGTGGAGTTGATCACTTGGAAGCGCGGGCCATCGGCCGTGGCCGAGGCTTTCCGGTCTGTGCTCACTTCGATCCTGTTTTCGAGCGAGGACGGCAAGCGCCCACGGGTGCTGGTGCTGACGAGCGTATCGCCAGGCGAGGGCAAGACCACGGTGGCGACGAACCTGGCTATCGCCCTGGCCGAGATCAACCATCGCACGCTGCTGATCGATGCCGACTTGCGCAAGCCTAGGATCCATGAGCTGTTCGAGCTGGACGTCCAGCGGGGGCTAGCTGATGTGCTCAATCAACGGGGCGAGTTGCGCGAGGGCGATCTGGAGGGCTTGGTCTATGAGAGCCCTGTAGAGAACTTGTACGTGCTCCCGGCAGGCCAGGCGACCCATGCCTCGTCGAGCCTGCTTTACTCGGATCGGATGGTGGCGCTGCTCGAGCGCATGGAGCGCGAGTTCGACATGCTGATCATCGACACGCCCCCGGTCGGTAGCCTCCCCGACGCACGCATCCTTGGTCGTATGGCCGATGGGGTCGTGTTTGTGGTCAAGGCAGGCCAGACCACTCGCGATGCATTGCTGGCGGCGCGCCAGCGGCTGGCCAGCGACGGCACGCGCGTCCTCGGGGCGGTGCTGAACTTCTGGGATCCCAAGCGCCCCGGCAGCACCTACTACGGAGGCTACCACCGTTACGGCTACTACGGTTACTACCGGTATGTGGATTGAGCTGTGATGAAGCGCTCGCTGAGCAGTCGGCCGGGTAGTTGAATGGTCTTGGTGAGTGGGCAACGCCCCATTCGGGCTCGCGTTCGGAGTCCTCTAGGTGTAGGGAGGTATGGGGCTGCAAGCTCGCGACTTGGCTGGATGTCGCAGGCACAGCACATTCACGACTCTCACCCGACCCCGGCAGGCAGCCACGAGAGCGCCTCAGCGGTGAAGACCCGAGGCGTTCAGAGATTCGTCGCAGGTAGCTCGCGTTTGTGCGGCGCTCGGCACCGTCGCAGACGGACGACCGCTTGCCCGCCTAGAGGAACTTGTTGAGTGTAAGCTCCGTCTGTCGGCTCGTCCAACATGCTTATAACGGCAGATTACGTGGTGGTTGGTTCCGGCCTTACGGGAGCAACGATAGCGCGCCTGCTGGCTGACGCTGGGCGAGAAGTCATCGTGCTCGAGCGTCGCTCCCACGTGGGAGGGAACGTACATGACCACGTCCACCCGAGCGGGATACGCGTGCACACTTACGGGCCCCATTACTTCCGTACGAACTCGGAACGGATTTGGCAGTTCGTGAACCGCTTCGCACGCTTTTGGCCCTTCGAGGCAGTCGTGAAATCCTGGGTGGACGGCCGGTACGAGGCTTGGCCTGTGTCTGAGGATTATATCGCTCGGACCGTGGGACCGAACTGGGAGCCGGCGTTCAAGGGACGTCCTCGCAACTTTGAGGAGGCTTGCCTCAAAATGATGCCCGCGGTCATCTACGAGAAGTTTGTAAAAGGCTACACGCGGAAACAATGGGGTGTAGAACCGCGGACGCTGGCTCCAACGCTTGCGGGACGCTTTGAAGTCCGTCGCAACGG
>JAUQPO010000260.1 GCA_030550335.1 Acidobacteriota bacterium | reverse complement strand
CCATTCGGTTTGGACTTGGCAGGTTCACGACGCAAGAAGAGGTCGATTACGTAGCGGGCCGAATCGTCGAAGCAGTGAAAAAGCTGCGGGAGCTGTCGCCTGCGTACGAACTGTTTAAGGAACGCAACGAGTCTGTTTCGGAAGGGGGCGGGCGTTGAACCCGGCTTAGGCCACCCGAGAAAGGGCCTAGCGACGAGCCGCAGACGGTGCGCATCGAATAAGTGGCGAGAACAGATCAACGGAGGAGGAGCCACGCACGGACCATGGAAACGATGCAACCTCTGACCATCCGCTTCACGCCCAAGGCAATCGCGAAAGCGCGGGAGTTGTTGCAGAAGTCCGGCGTGCCTGAAGGGGGTGTTCGGGTAGGCCTGGTTGGTGGGGGCTGCTCAGGTTACACCTACCGTATCCAAGCCGAAGCAGCACCCCGCCCGCAGGACCATATCTTCGAGTTCGAAGGAGTTCGGGTATTTGTGGATCCCAAAAGTCTCAAACTGCTGAATGGGTCGACGGTGGACTACCACGAATCGTTGATGTACTCGGGGTTTGCCTTTCACAACCCGAATGCCAAGCGGACATGCGGGTGCGGCAGCTCTTTTAGCGTTTGATCCTGCCTCAGCCCCGAGCGATCACCCCGAGTAATGGTAGCTTGGGCTCGGCAGAGGTGAGAGGCGCTCGGTGGGTCCGACCGCAACCCCTGAGCCTGGTGCCCTCGGTAGCGTGAACGAGACCGCTTGATTTCCCGGCCGCGCAGCCAACTTCAGATGACCACGGGAACACGCCAAGCTCTTCGTGCCCCATCCCGGGCGAACCACAAAGCGCAGGCTAGCAGCTGAACCCCCGCGTCACGGGCTCGTCGCAAGGCTTCGGCGAAAGCCGGATCAATGTCGGCTGCCGCTGTGACCGCGGTGACGTCGCCTCGCTGGGCCATGAAGATGATCGCAGCTGGTTGTCCCTGCTGGGCAAAGCGCGCCAATTCCAGCACGTGGCGGCGGCCCCGCTCGGTAATGGCGTCCGGGAACATTCCTACCCCATTGCGAGCCAACGTCACGGACTTGAGCTCGAT
Organism: Acidobacteriota bacterium; assembly: GCA_030550335.1. Taxonomy (GTDB): domain Bacteria; phylum Acidobacteriota; class Terriglobia; order Bryobacterales; family Bryobacteraceae; genus JAUQPO01. The sequence goes on along the minus strand of JAUQPO010000260.1, from coordinate 4,179 downwards.
AAGACAGCTATCGAGGGCAAAGTCAAAGCGGCTCTGTCCTCGACGCACTTCCGCACGCAAGTTGCTTGCGGGAAGCTCGGGAAATAGGCCCGACTGCAGCAGTAACGGGAACAACGAGTTTACATACGTTGTGATCGTACAGACCCAAACCCGCCCCTCGCGGGCAGCTACCAGCTTGTAACGGCACCGGTAGCTCGAAGGATAGGGCCCATCCAGCAAAACCTGGCAGCCCGGAACCAGCGTCCCCGTCAACCGTCCCGGGTTAGGTAGGTGGGCCCGGACTAGCTTTCCCGACCGCAGTACTACGCGAGCTGTGAAGCGGTTCGGGCGATCCACGAACCGCGCAGGGAGTGGCTTGGCACTGCGCTTTACCAAGCGAGGACCCAGAATGGGGATGGACTCGCTGGCCATCGGGACAACTTGCACATCAAAGGGAGATTCACTGTCCCCAGCGAGCGTTTCTGTGGTCATCTCGGCTCCCCCAGCTCGTGGGTGGCTGGAAGTGCTGGTTGGCCCAAGGCCCGGTCTCGCATTATGGGTTACCGACGGGCTGCCAGGCAATTAACTGCGGCACGCCAGGTGCCACCCATAGCTAGCCGGGCCAAACTCCGCGCCTACACTCCACCCCACACCATAGTGCACAGAAGCTCAGGCCACCGGTGCCCGCGCCGCTTATTTGATAGTCGTGCACCCAGAGCGATTGGGCTTCAGGGCCCGTCGTGGCCCGGCGCGGTCGACCAAGCTGAGTCCCACGTGGAAGAGAGCAGCCCGTGCCACGATCGACCCCAACCCCCCGTGAGCAAAGCGTTAGGTCAAGGCTCGTAGAGCACCTACGTCCTTCGGGTGGTCGCATGGACTAGCTGTCCGCTGACCGGATTGAGCTCTGTTTTGAAGCTGGCCCCGCCACGGCGCAGCTAAAGCGGCAACTCCTTGCGGAACAACCAAGCCCAGCCACGGTGGCTGACCAGATTGTAGCCTTCAAGCTGTGGGGTGCCCAGGGCCGGTGATTGGTACACGACTACATACTCCTCGTCCCCTTCGAACCGGACCGATTCGTAAAGTGGTGGTGGGGCAGAATGATACGAGGCCTGCGTTTTTCGAAGCACGCTGAAAGGCCCCACACGCACCCGGAGCGCAAGCCCACACTGCCGAGTCACCTGCTCGAGCGATTTTGTCAGCTGACCTACGACTAGCAGATAACCTCCTGTACCCAGCCACCACCGGCCGCAAAGGTAGTGTCGGAGTTGCTCCTCGTTGTCGCACAAGCAGTAAGAGTGGGATGCCGGTTCAGACCGGTGCCTCACTGGGCGAAAAGCGCCCACGACCGGATCCTTGGCGGGCAGGAGCGCATCTGCGACGGCCACGTAGCGGTAGTAGTCCAGGAAGGCCACGGGAACAACCCAACCTTCGAACTGGGAGCGGCGATCGCGCAAAAACGCCATTCGGCTGGCTGGCGAAGGTTGGGACAGCAGCGCGTAACAGTCCTGGAGCTTGCGGTCAATTTCCCGGTAGCGCTGGGAGAGTGTAGACAACTGGGCAAGGTAGAGCGTCACTGCAGCGATGAGCCACACCTGTCGTGCACGGCTAGACTCCGGCCAGCCCAGTAGTGGCACCAACAAAAATGCGGTGACCACCGGTAACCGTTCGGCCAAAAAGAAGCCCTCGACATAGTCGGGCGAGATCAAAAACAGCAGCGCCCACACCGCGAGCAGTACCCACCAGTGAGGGTAGCCTTGCCGCTGCTTCCAACCTAGCCACAACAGGGGCAAACCGAGCAGCAAGACGCAAATCAGCACGAACAGATCCCAGCGGGGCGAAAACGACAGAAACGATTCGAGCAGGGTCACAGCCCGGCGGAACAGCAACGCTAAAGTCGGCTGATTGGAGTCCAGTAGCCATTGGTCCCAGCGGAGCAGCCGGTGAGAGGCTCCAAGCCAGCTCAACCACGCCTCGCAATGGGGCCCACCGGTCCGTAGGTGGGCCCAGGCTGCAAGGGCGAGCGCGGGTGCTGGCGCTAGTGCCGCGGACAATAACGCGTGGGCCCGGCGGGGCGACAGGAGAGCTAATGTAGCCAACGACACCGAAAGCACTAGAAAGCCGTAGAGGTGGGCTAGATAAACCAGCAAGGCAAGCGCACCCAACGCCGCCATCTGGCCGAGTCGCATCGGCGAGTGGTGTGCCCACCAGTATCCGAGCGTTACATAAAGCAGCGGCAGCGCCACTAGAAATGGCACGTACCCCATGTGCAGCGAAGAGTTGAAAAAGAGTGGCAGGAGCAGCAGTAGCGGTGCGGGAGACCGGGCCATACTCGAGCGCCGGAGGTAGGCGAGCGAGATGGCCAGCCCGACCAGCGTGAGACTCACCAATATCTTGCCCGCAGTGGGCAGCGGAAAAAACACCCCGAGTGCCCTCCAAACCCAGTCGGCGAGACTATAGGGGACAGGCACAGAAGCCAGCTGGAAGTGCTCCGCGTAAGCGGAGCCCGGGCGCCCGTAGCCAGCTTGGATTGCTGTCCGGGCCATGTGCAACGGAAAATCTTGCAACGGGGGGAACTGCACGATCCATATGGGCAGGGGCAGAATTGCCACACAGGCGGCCCACAGGGCCCATTCGACGCTCGCTAGGTCCGGTTTGCGCTGCATTACGGGCCGGGCGCTTGTGACCCTTCTTTTTGGCTTCCGTAAGCCTAAATACCACGGCGTGGCGCGAAAAAGCTTTCAAAAACTCCGCGAGCTGGCCACTCGATCACCGCCTGGTCGCATGGGCTGGGGGTGTGCAGAGCAGCCAAAATGAGAGCCCCAACCCGAGGCCGCCTACTTGGCGGTCCCACTCCGGTTAGCCCCTGCATCGGAGCTTGGGATGAGGAGCGCACGTGGCATGGGATAGGGGCACGTCAAAGCCTCCGCGTCCGAGTGCGCGTATACGCGCAGCCGTGAGAAAGCGCAAAGGGTATGGATGAGTGGTTTCGAAGCTTGGTACCCGAAATCGACCTGAGAAAAAACGCACTTCTGGGCTTTCCGCTGGCCATGGTGTGAACAGCCTTGGTGATCCACTCGCGGGGCGTGCTATATTGGTTGTCAGCGCTTCTGAAAGGGAACGCTCAAATTATGCCCAAGCTCAAGACCCACCGGGGCGCAGCCAAGCGTTTCCGGAAGACTGCAACGGGTAAGATCAAGCGCCGGCACGCGTTTGCGCGGCACTTGTTGACATCGAAGTCAAGGGCTCGCAAGCGCCGGCTCGGCCAAGCTACGTTCGTCGATCCAGCGGATCGGCGGACGGTAGAACAAATGTTGCCGTACGGGACTAAGTGACTTTCTCAAGCGGGCGGCGCGAGGCACGTGCCCGGCCTGCGCAGCGTGGTCCCATAAGTAATCGCCGGAAAGGAGAAGGAAAACGTGCCGCGAGTCAAGCGAGGTCCTCGTCGCGCTCGTCGACGCAAGAAAATTTTAAAGCAAGCCGAAGGGTACTTCCTGACGAAAAGCAAGCTGCACCGGGCCGCGCGCGAAGCGGTTCGTAAAGCGCTGGAGTATGCTTATGCCGGGCGGCGCATCAAGAAACGGGATTTCCGGTCGCTTTGGATCACCCGTATCAACGCCGCTTGCCGTCAGAGGGGTATTTCTTATAGCAAGTTCATTGGGGGCTTGAAGAAGGCCGGGATCGAGCTGAACCGGAAGATGCTGGCTGACCTGGCCGTCAGCGATGCCGCTGGGTTTGACAGCCTGGTCCAGAAAGCCAAGGCCGCACTGGCTCAAGCAGGTTGACAGCTATGCGTGAGGCGACGCCAGCCGACCCTTTGGAGAGCTTAGAAGAACGGATCCGGCGCGCCGCGGAGCTCATCCCAAAGCTGCGACAGGAAAAGGAGGCAGCTGAGCGTGAAAGAGACCGGGCTTTGCAGGAAGCCGCCGAGGCCCGAGCAAAACTCCAAGCACTGGTCCAGGAAGTCGAAATGCTTCGTCGGGAGCGAGAACAAGTGCGCAGCCGGATTGAGAAACTCCTCGGGCAACTGGAAACCTTAGGCAGTTGAGTGGGGTCTGCCCCGGGAACAGACGACGGGGAGGCAGCGGGGCATGGACTCCAGCCGCCCGGGCCAGCGTACTGTTTCAGTCACCATACTCCAGGAGACTTTCACGCTGCGAACGCGGTTGCCCGAGGAAAAGGTTCAGCAGCTGGCCGCATCCG
>JAUQPO010000259.1 GCA_030550335.1 Acidobacteriota bacterium | reverse complement strand
GGCAACCACCTGCAGGTTAAACCGCAAGACCTCCCCATCGCCAGAACCACAGCTGGCGTCGTTGGGGTTTTCCGTCCTGCATCGAGGAATGGAAGCGCGCAAGTCGTCCTTGGGTTCGACCCCCTCGCGCCAGAAGTGCGGGCGCAGCTGGCGGTTCCGCTTTTATTGACCGGGCTCATCGAACTCTTGGCCAACGTCCCGCCCCAGCAGTGGGAACTAGTAGCGCTGTCACCCGGCCCGGTGTCGGTTTCAATTCCGACGGGCCTGCAGCCCAAAGAAATTCGCCTGGTCGACGCAAATGGCCAGCCCGTGCCTTTTCGTTTAGCAGACCGGGCGCTGGAGTTCTACGTGGATCGACCCACGGTGGTGAGACTCCAATGGGGTCATAGGGAGTGGAGTTACTCACTAACGCTCCCCGATATTTCTTCCGAGCTTTGGTCTCCACCGCGGGGGGTGCCTCGTGGGATTCCGCGCGTCCAACCACCCGGCTCGCGAGAGTACCCTCTGTGGCCTTGGTTGGCGGGACTCGCCGCGGGACTCTGGTTGTGGGAGTGGCATCGATACGCAAGCCGCTCCTCCGAACGTTCTCCGACTCGAGGCTCGGCGAAAGGGTGGGCCAGACCCGCTGCTCTGGTGCGGCTCAATGATACCAGTAGCTCCAACCGGAGGCACGCGTAAATGCGCTGGCAATACCCGTGGGTGATGTGGCTAGCGGTTCCCTGGGCCGCATGGCTGGTGTGGCAGCTCCGGAAATTCCCCAACAAATGGCGGTTATTCTTGCGGGCGTTCGCCCTGCTGTTGGTATTGCTTGCTTTGGCCCAGCCCACGTTGCGAGTTTGGGAAACGCGAGTGGCGGTGGTCGCAGCGGTGGATACTTCCCGAAGCCTGACCCAAGCCGACCTCGAGCGGGCTTCAACCATCCTACGGGCTCTGAACCATGCACGTGGCCGGCATGAGTTGATCGTAATGCCTTTCGCCCGCCGTCCGCGCTCGCTGACGGCCGAAGAAGCTGCGCAGCGGAAGCTCCACTACGCACCGGGGGAAGATGGCGGCGCGACGGACTTAGAAACCGCGCTCCAACAAGCCATGGCCGCCCTGCCCATGCACCGCGTGCCGAAAGTAGTGCTCATATCCGACGGGAAAGAAAACGTAGGGAGCGTGCTCCGCGCAGCCTTCGTCGCGCGCTCCCTGCACATCCCGGTCGACACCTACGCACTGGCTGGTAGGCCTCGCCCAGCCGTGCGCCTGGAGCGTCTAGAGCTGCCGGGACAAATTTATGCGGGCGAACCTTTCTCAGTTGAGCTCCTGTTCAGCACGGATCAACGAATCCACGGGAGGCTTGAATTCGAAGCTGACGGGCGGGCTCTCGGGGGTACCCCAGTCAGCCTCCAGCTGGGCGCCAACCGGGTATTAGCGCGTATCGTACTGGATCGTGGTGGAACCTTCGAACTGAAGACCCGTTTGACTTCGAGCCAATTTCGGCTGGAGTTCCTCCAAGCCTTGCAGGTCCAAGAACCCAAGGTGTTACTGGTTACCCCAGACCCTCCCGTGGCCACGGGACCGCTGGTAGCTGCGTTGCAGAAGAGTCGACTGGCCGTCGAGGTCGCACCGAAGCTCCCCGAGCGTCGGCTCGAGCGTTTCGCTGTGGTGATCCTGAGCAATTGTGATCTCCAAGGTCTGGAGCGGCGTGAGAAAGAAGCTCTGGAGGCCTATGTCCGACATGGGGGTGGACTGCTGGTCATCGCCGGGGAAAATAACATCTACCGACGAGAACGGCATGAACCGGATGATCCTCTCAACCGGGCCTTGCCCGCACGCCTGCTGCCTCCGCGGTCGCCCGAAAGTACCAGCGTTGTGCTCATCTTGGATAAGTCCTCCTCAATGGAAGGGCGCAAAATCGAGCTGGCCAAGCTAGCCGCTGTGGGGGTGGTCGACCAGTTGCGACCCGAAGATCGTGTAGGTGTATTGACTTTCGACAACTCTTTCCAGTGGGCCGTGCCCATCCGCCGTGCCGAAGAACGGAGCTTGATCAATCGCTTGATCTCCGGCATCGTGGCCGATGGTGGCACGCAGATCGCTCCTGCTCTCGAAGAAGGTTATCGCCAAATCCGTAGGGTCCAAGCCACCTACCGGCACATTGTGTTGCTGACCGACGGGATTTCGGAAGAGGGTAACAGCTTGAGTATTGCCCGGGATGCGGCTGCTGAACGGATCACGATTTCCACGGTCGGCCTGGGCGAGGACGTGAACAAGGCGTACCTGCAAAAAGTGGCAGAGATGGGCGGGGGTAGGTGTTACTTGGTGAAGGACCCGTCCGAGCTCGCTCGCATCCTGTTGAAAGACGTGCTCGAGCACATCGGCTCGACGGCCGTCCAGAAGGAGTTCAAGCCCGTGGTCGTGGGCCGGGCCCAGTGGTTCGAGCACGTACCGTTGGAGCGGGCCCCCGCATTGAGCGGCTACGTCAGATTCGAAACCAAGCCGACTGCAGAGGAGTTGATCCGAGCAAGCGAGACAGATCCGCTGTTGGTGCGCTGGCAGTACGGGTTGGGGCGAGCCGCTGTGTTCACGTCCGATGCGAAGGGGCACTGGGCCACGGCTTGGCTTAACTGGGAAGGCTACGACTTGTTCTGGACAAACCTGGTGCGCGATTTGTTGCCTCGCTCCAGTGGAACCGAAACTCGAGTTGTTTATCATCGGGATCGGAACTCTGTTCGAGTCCACTACCGCCTGGCCGAACACGTAGACGAGCCACCCGACACACCCGAGCTGTTCCTGCTGGGACCTGAGGGTTTTCACCGCAAGGTCCCTTTGGTGAAACTCGCGCCCCGCCAGTATGTCGCAGAGGTGGACTTAGGCAAGCGGAACGGATTCTTCCGGTTGCGGCCCCTTGACGATGACCCGCGCTTCCCAGAGGTGGCTTTCCATCAGCCGGAGACCGAGTTGAGCGAGTTCGGTTGTGACGTGCCCTTGCTCCAACAAATCGCCCAGCTAACCGGCGGGCAGTTCCAACCGAAGCCAGAAGAGGTGTTTTCCCCACGTGGGCGAGCCGTACCAGCCACGCTGGCGTTGTGGCCGGGCTTGCTGTGGCTAGCTATTGCCGTAAGCCTTGCCGAACTCTGGATACGTCACTGGCAGAGGTCTGGACGAGATGTGTTTGCGCCAGCCAGCAAGCCAAGCAGGCAAGAAGCAGGCGCAGGGGAGCGGCTACAGCCGCTCCCGCGTGCACAGAGCCTAAAATGAGAGTAGCGTTTGACCGGCTGAGCCCTGGCGGATCTCCGGTATGGAATCGAGCGCATCGCAACAGGGAGGAGTCCGTTGCGCAAGTTTCTACGAGCGAAAATCCATAACGCGGTAGTGACGACGACGGCTCTGCAGTACGAAGGGAGCATCGCCATCGACGAGCAATTGCTCGAGATGGCCGAGATCGCTCCCTATGAAGCTGTTCAGGTGTGGAATTTGGCTAATGGCGCGCGCCTCGAAACTTATGCGTTGCCTGCTCCTCGGGGCTCACGTGAAATCTGCGTGAATGGCGCCGCCGCCCGGTGGTTCGCACCAGGCGATCGGGTGATCATCGCCAGCTTCGCCTTTATCGAAGATCCTAAAAGGCAACCGCCTACTCCGCGGATCCTTATCCTCGATGAACGCAACGAGGTGGTGAACCTCCGCACGGGACCTGTCGATGTTACCGCTGCGCAGCCCGCATGAGTCGCTCGGCTTGCCGCAAGGCCTCCGGGGTGAGCTCAGCTCCTGAGAGCATGCGCCCGAGCTCCCGCTTGCGTTCCTCCAGGGTGAGCTCGCGTACCGTTACGCGGGTCTCGGTTGGCGTCTGATGCTTTTCCACCAGTAGATGATGATCGGCGAACCCCGCGATCTGCGGCAAGTGAGTCACACAAAGGATCTGATGGGTTCGCGCGAGTTGCTTGAGCTTGCGCCCAACGGTCTCAGCGACGGCACCTCCGATACCCGCATCCACTTCGTCAAACACCAGAGTTCGCTGCCCTGTAGTGGGCGATCGTTGCTGTTCAGCTACGCGGTGCACTACGGTTTTTAGGGCGAGGGCCACGCGGGAAATTTCTCCGCCGGAGGCCACCTTGTCCAACGGGCGGGGCTCCTCGCCCGGGTTAGCCGAGAACAGGAACTCTACTCGGTCAATACCGTAAGCATTCCAGCTCCCTCGAGTCAGGGCCACCTGGAACCGCGCACGGGGCATCGCCAGCGTGGCCAGCTCGGCCTCGACGGCTCGTTCTAGTTCGCCCGCCGCTTCGAGGCGACGACGGGAAAGTTCCTGGGCCAGCTTTTCGTACTCAGATGCCAGTCGGTCCCGTTCTGCCCGCAACTGGTGAACCTGTTCCTCAGCCGACTCCATGCTCGCCAGTTCCCGCCGGACCTGTTCAAGGAACCGCAACACATCCTGCAAGCTCGGGCCATACTTGCGCTTGATGCGGTCCAGTACCGCCAGCCGGGCCTCCACCGCTTCCAGCCTTGCCGGATCGGCTTGCAACCGCCCGAGATAACGCCGAATTTCGTGGGCTGCATCTTGGATGACGATCTCGGCCGACTCCAGCGACTGGCGAACTGGAGCCAGAGTATCGTCCAGCCGCAATACCTCGTCTAGGGCTCGCATGCCCCGCTCAAGTTGCGCTAGAGCCGAAGACTCGTCTTCATAGATCGCTGCGTAGGCCCGCTGTGTCCACTCCTGCAGCTGCGCCACATTGCGCAACAATCGGCGTTCGGCCTCTAGTTCCTCATCCTCGCCGGGGCGCGGCGCAGCAGCCTCAATCTCATTGCGCTGGAACATCAGTAGGTCTAGGCGGCGCAGCCGTTCTTGCTCCCCTGCTAAAAGCTCTTCCAAAGTGTCATGGACCGCTTTCCAACGCCGGTAGATCTTTCCCGTTTCCGCAGCCAGCTCCGAGACCCCAGCAAACGCATCCAGCAACTCCCGCTGAACCTCCGCAGAGAACAGCTGGTGTTGTTCATGCTGTCCGTGAATATCGCCCAGCCAGGGCGCCAGTTCCCGCAGCACGGTCAAAGTCACTGGACGGTTCCCCAAGAACGCTCGGGACTTACCCGAGGCTTGGATTTCCCGTTCAATCAGTAGCTCTCCCTCCTCCAGCTCCAGGCCCATCCGCTCCAGAACCTCCGCCAACTGGGGGTCCTTGGGCAGCTCGAAGATCCCGGCGATCCGAGCCCGTTCCGCTCCCGAGCGGACCACCTCGGGGGAAGCCCTCGCCCCCAGCAACAATCCGAGCGCCCCCACCACTATCGAC